>JBDNFX010000416.1:0-3354 GCA_041689575.1 Kapaibacterium sp. (SeqCode) | reverse complement strand
GATGGGTGCGGGGGGATATTTTCTACAAATACCAAAGAATCCAAGACCCTGAAGGGCAAACACATAGGTTTGCCTCTTCAAAGATTTAGATTAGAAAATAGATAATTAATGGGCTTCGTACCAATTGTTTCCTATTCCTGTTTCTGCAAGGATTGGAACGTTTGCAATTGGGAAAGCTTCTTCCATAATTTGTTTAATCATTGATGGCAATGTAGATACCTCTTCAGGTACTACTTCAAAGACTAATTCATCGTGTACTTGCAACATCATTTTAGATTTGATGTTTTCATCTTTCATTCTACGATGAATATTTATCATTGCAACCTTCATCATATCAGCAGCTGTTCCCTGTATTGGCATATTCACCGCCGCACGTTCAGTAGCAGTTCTTATGGTATGATTCTGGGAATTAATATCTTGGAAATATCTTCTTCTACCAGCTAAGGTTTCGGCATAACCATTTTGTTTAGTAGAAGCAATAGTTGATTCGATAAACTTTTTGATATTCGGATACTTTTCAAAATAAGTATCAATAATTGTTTTTGCCTCATTACGGGGTATTTCAAGTTGTGCGGACAGTCCAAATGCCCCTTGACCATACATTATACCAAAATTTACTGTTTTCGCTATTCTACGCATTTCTTGAGTTACATCCGATGAAGTAATTCCATATAACATGGCAGCAGTAGCTTTGTGGATATCTTCACCATCAATAAAGGCTTGAATCAGTGTTGGATCCTTGCACATCGATGCCATTATTCTTAATTCTATTTGCGAATAATCCACAGATAAAATTTTTGCACCTTCAAATTGTGGGACAAATGCTTTTCGGACTTCTCGTCCTAATTCCGTTTTGATAGGAATATTCTGTAAGTTAGGGTCGTATGATGCTAATCGTCCTGTTCCTGCTGTTGTTTGAGAATAGGTTGTATGTACTCTTTTGGTGAGAGGATTAACCATTTTGGGAAGTGCATCAACGTACGTTGATTTCAATTTTACTAACGAACGATATTCTAACAAATGTTCTGCAATTGGGTGAAGTTTTACTAATTCTCTCAAAACAACTTCATCGGTGCTAAACCCAGTTTTGTTTTTCTTAGCAACTGGAAGTTTCATTTGTTCGAAAAGTACTTCAGCAAGTTGTTTTGGAGAATTTAAATTAAACGATACACCTGCATATTCCAGCACTTTTTCTTCGTTTTCTTTTGCAAGTATTTCAATTTTCTTTGATAATACTTTTAACATATCTGTATCAATTGCTATTCCAGTATATTCCATTTGCGTTAATACTTCCATCAATGGAAATTCAATTGAAGTTGCTAAAGAAGTAAGTGAAGGTTCTAGATGTAATTTTTCTTTTAAAATTGAACATAACTGATAGGTTACATCTGCATCTTCTGCTGCATAAATGCCAACAGGTTCAATAGGAACTGAACGGAGAGTTTTCTTTTTCTGTTCTTTTTCTGGTATAAGGGAAGAAAACTTAATGGTATCATAATGCATCCATTTCATAGCTAATGCATCCATTCCATGCTTAGAATCAGAATTTAGAATATATGAACATAACATTGAATCAAAACTCATTGGAGAAACAGTAATGCCATAACGCTTAAGAATAACTGCATCAAATTTACCATTTTGCGACCATTTCTCAACAGACTGAGATTCTAATAATGGTTTGATAATAGAAATTACTTTTTGGGTATCCAGATTCACATATTCTATTGATTCTTCAATTGTTGATGTTGAAAAAAGCGGGCTTTCATCAATTTCGTTACTATCTTCGACTGGAATATAAATACCTTCTCCAGCTTTCGAAGATAGTGCTATTCCTACTACATAACATGCCATTGTATCGAGTCCAGTAGTTTCTAAATCAAAGGAAATAGATTCGGCTTTTGAAAGAGTTTCTATAATCGTTTGCAATTGCTCGTATGATTGAACAGTAGTATAGGTGTGTTCGGTATCATGAATAGTTTTAAAAGATGGAGTAGGAATACTTTCAGTACGAACTGAATCAGTTGAAGTCGTATTGGAAGTTCTAGCAGAAAGTGACAAAGAATTTCCATTCAAACGTGATGCCCATTTTTTTCGTAATTGAACCATACTCATTTCTGCAAAAAAAGCATCTAATTCAGGACTTGGTTTTTCTTTAAGGAGAAAGTCAGCAACTCCAAATTCAATTGGGACATCGAGATCGATAGTTACAAGTTTTTTTGACAGAACCGCCATATCTTTACTTGCTTCAAATTTCTCTTTTATAGATTTGCTAGTAATTTCAGAAAGGTGTTCGTAAATATTTTCAACACTTCCATATTGTTGAACTAACGGAATAGCACCTTTAGGACCAACTCCACGAACGCCAGGAATGTTGTCGGAAGCATCGCCCATTATGGCTAAAACATCGATAACTTGAATGGGGCTAACACCAAATTTTTCTAACACATATTCTGCACCTAATTCTTCGAATACAGATTCATCTTTTCCAGGTTTTATCAATCGAACATTGTTGGAAACTAATTGACAATAGTCTTTGTCAGAAGTAATACAAAACACAGAGGTATTATCTTTACCAAATCTATGGCAGAAAGTTCCTATAATATCATCAGCTTCATACCCATTTAACTCAATTCGAGGGATCCCAGCCAAATCGATAAATCGTTTTATTTCAGGCATTTGAGGTATGAGATCTTCTGGGAATGCTTGACGGTTCGCTTTATATTCACTATATATTTCGTGTCGAAACGTAGGAGCGGAAGTATCGAATACAACAGCCATGTGTGTTGGTTTTCTTAATTCAATAAACGAAGTAAGCGTATTTGCAAATCCGTACAACGCACCAATAGGGATTTGCGTTGGTGAATAGAGGTTCGCACGAGACATTGCGTGAAAAGCACGGAATACGATTCCCATACCATCGAAAAGATATAATTTTTCCATTTTCTACATTTTAAATTTGAATAGCTACAAAATTATACAATTTTTACCAAAAAAAACATCCCCTTCAACATAAAGTTGAAGGGGATGTAAAGAAACATCGTAATATTACTTACGAATGTGAGCAACACTCACAAGATGAAACATCGGAACATTTTGCATCGTTGCATGTTTAACATTCGCAATTAGCATTTGCAGAAACTTTCATTGTAGTTTTTTTTGCTGATTTGATTTTTGAACCACAATCACATTTTGTACAAGAAGCCCCTGGACAAGTATCTCCACACTTACAAGCTTTAACCATTTCGTTATCAGCTTTAGCATTTTTCATTTTTGTTTTAGAACTGCAATCACATTTTGTACAAGAAGCCCCTGGACAAGTATCTCCACACTTACAAGCTTTAACCATTTCGTTAT
>JBDNFX010000415.1:0-3831 GCA_041689575.1 Kapaibacterium sp. (SeqCode) | reverse complement strand
GCATTAAATTTAATTGCTGCTCGCCAAAAGTAACATTCCGAATTGTTGTCAAACAACTATTTGTAAGAAACGAAGAGGCGTTGGAAACAACGTCTCTTCGTTTTTTTGAGGGTTTATTAACAATAAAGTACCGAATTGTTCTAGTTTTTTTGTAGATTTGTTCATTATAATTTTGTTATAAATAGGTAAATATGAATTATTTAGAAACTGATAATTTAAGTAAAGTTTATATTGATATTCCTCGAGATGATCCACATTTTCAACCAAAGGCTGTATTAGCTCTTTTGACTTTGTTTGAAAAAGGGAAATCATTTACAATTGCAGAAGCTCATAGCCTCTTTATATCTGAAATTTCAGAACGGCAAGTTCGTAGATATGTGAATATCTTATTTGAATGTGGGTTAATCGCACCATTAGAAAAAGAATTTAGTAATAAAAACAAAGTTTACAAAGTTTCAAATTTATCTGCAACTTCAGCAAAAAATTTTACGCCCAATGAATTACTTTCTCTCTATGTTTTGAAACAATTTCTTTCAGCAATTAATCATAAATTCATATCAAAAGAAATCCAAAATATTTTAGACAAAATTGAAAGTGTCCTTGGTCAGGATAGTCCATACTTTTTAGAAGATGAAATTTTTTGGAATCAATTACCGGGCATTAAAATCCAAGAAGATAACTTTGTATATCTAAAGGATTTGTTAAATGCAATTTATGAAAAAAATTGGATTAATTTGACATTCACCTCATTTATAAACAATGAAGTCAAAACGAGAAAAGTATTTCCCTTAATATTATACACCTATGAAGGGTTACAATATGTATATGTTTATCATCCAACACATAAGAAATCAATTTCTATCTCACTAAAGAATATAAAACAGGTTTCTATTATCGAAAGTGATGAACTACCTATTAAATTTAAAAAAGAAGAATTTTTAAATTCACGATTTGCAGTATTTGATGGTGAATTACACGAAGTACGTTTGACTATTAAACAAGAGTTTAATCACTTATTTGAGAAAAGAACTTGGCATAATAGTCAAAATATAAGTGTGAATAACGGTATTATCCAAATTACGATGAAAGTACCACTTAAACCTGATTTTACATCTTGGGTTTTACGTTGGTCTATGGCATTTTCTGAAATATACCCACAAGAGTTAAAAGATTTGGTGTTGAACAATATGAAAACTATTTATACAGAGCTTTCAAATAAGAGTATATAACTAAGTCTATTTTTAATAAAAGTTGTACGTAGTTGTTAAGTTCTGTAAGTATTGATTTGTAACATATACTTTGCAATAACCTCCATTTAACCACAACTGAATTTGATCAGCATAATGTACATCTAATGGTTCTCCGGATATTCCGCCAGGAATAACACAAAGATAGTAGTTTTCGAGTAGATTCGTAATGAATCGGAAGGATGAAACTTTTGGTTTCGATTCTAAAAGTGTATTTTTTTCAAACGATTGAATAGTATACTCATCACCTTTGTAATCGAACGGTCCGATTGTTGAAAGTAATCGGATTGATGGAATTGCCTCTGTTAAATATTGGAATGTAACAGTAGATCCTTTCTTTGTGGAATTTTTCAACTCATTTCTGTATCGCTTACTTGTTAGTTTTACAACTTGTACCATAAAGTCTTTTTTCTTTCGAAAATCTTGTTTTGAAATAGTCCCAGTCCATTTAGACTCAAGAGTATCACGTAAAACTAAGAGTGTTTTTGTACCTTGAACCGATGGTATAGTTTTGTATTCAGAATAATAATATTTACCTAAATCATCTTCATATAACTGTTCATTTACTGTTTCTACGTAGATAGAATATAAATTTGAAATTGAATCATTCACAGAATAAATTCCTTCCCATTTTAATAAGGTTTCAATATCATTTTTTTCTACATTAGTAAGTTCTTTTTCAAAAGTTTTATACAACCTTTTTAACTCATAATTCATTTCTTGAGCATAGTAAGAAGTTACATCATTTAACATAAATTGAGCTTCACGAATAGAATATTCTCTATAGCTATTTAATAAAGTTGAAATTCTTTTAAACCGAAAATATGGGTCATACCAACCGGGAAATTGTTTTCCATTGGTAAAAGAATTTTCCATATTTGTACCGATTTTATACTGTACATTTTTAATGGCGTTTTTAACTTCAGTATTCTGTAGAAGTTCAAACTTACCTGACCACCCAAATCGATTATCATTCCAACCCGGATTTGTGAAAGTAAATACACATTCTGCATTTCGTATGGGAACAGCGCCAATTGGTAGTAATTCGGTTTTAAAATATTTATCGGAACTATGAAACATTTGTGCTGGATATTTCCAGTTTTGAAGAATTTTACGACATTCTGTAGCATTTCCTGAATTTGAAACTGCGTATAATGCGCTAAATGGATCTACTATAGTGTCGAAGAACAAACTTTTTACAGAAATAACATATTCACTATATAAACTTTTTTTTGGTTTCGAACTTTTTTGAATCCATGAAGAATCTTTCGGGAACCAATCTGAAAGTATTGGTAAACCATTTATAGTTCTTCTCCGAAAGAATAATGGCTCTTCATTTTTTTGAATGATTGTATCAATAGTATAAACAATAGGAACAGATTCAAAATTATTCTTCGTACAACTAGTCGCGTTGTCGTTCAAAACTTCTATAAAATAATCTGTTTGGTCAACAGAATAGGAAGTAAATGCCCATGATACATTCGTGTTTCTTCCATTAATAATAAATGGTATCCCTGGAATTGTTGCTCCAGAAAGAACCTTATCGTTTAAAATTAAAGTACAAATAAACCATTTCGATGGTAGCTGTAAGGTTGAATGAATATCTGCAACAAAGATAAGTGATTTCGAAGTGTCATTATTAGAAAAATACGACCATGTTGCACAAGCTGATTTTGAATTTTCCCAGCCCAAAACTTGTCTAAAACTTTTCGATTGTTTTGAAAAACTGTCAAAAGACTGATCTGTATTCTTTTTTGTAGATTCAATAGTTGTTGAATATTTAAATCTTGGTATATATGGCAAATAGTATAAACTATCATTTGTAATTGATATCAATAATGCCGTAGGAGAAAGTTTTATAACAATAGTATCAGTATCAATGCTATTGTCTTTTATGTTAAATGGAAGTAATTCCTTCGCATATTCTTCGCCTAAAACATATTGCAATTCTGAAGCAGTTAGACTCGCCCAAAAAGAAACATCTGATTCCAAAGTATGTAATTTCCAAAGCAAATAGGAATCTTCAATAGACCACTCTTCTGGAATATATCCTAAATTATCGAATTCAATTGAAAGAGAATTCTTATTAGTTTGTATAAAATAATTTACTCCTTTTGAATAAGAAGTTAGCAATGTTCGAATTGAATCGGAACAATTTTTGGAAAGTAATTGAGCAAATGTACGAAGTTGAATTGTTTTCGCGAATTTGTCAGACTGAATATACGATGATCCAAGTATTTCTGTTAAATTTCCTCTACCTGCTCTACGTAAAAAATCCATTTGGAACAATCTGTCCTTAGCGTGAGAAAGACCCAGTAAAAAGTGAACATCTTGTTCTGAGCTACCATAAATATAGGGAATGCCATAACGATCAATTTTTATTGAACCTTTTGCTTCTAAAATTCCAATATGTGATACTTCAACCTGTTGTTGTTGAATGGATTTTGAAGCTAATGAAAATAAAAACAAAAGTAAGCAACCAATAAAAATAGTTGTTACTGTTACAATCCCAATACTATGTTTAACTAAAAAGTTCATCTTCACTTACATCCACCTATTTTTTTTATACCACTCAATTGTTTCT
>JBDNFX010000414.1:0-2791 GCA_041689575.1 Kapaibacterium sp. (SeqCode) | reverse complement strand
TTGAACGTGGTAGGTTATATTGGGAATCTTTTTCTGAACTTCCAGAACTTCAGTCAATGGAAACTTTTATTCGTTTATTGATCTATACAAAACCAAACGATAATTTGTTATTAGGTTTTGGATCTCGATTTTATAGTATGCAACAGAAAAATTTACTTATCAGAAATGCCCTTTCTTCTGACATATCCCAAAGTGTTCCAGGACCTGAAGTAGATATTCGATACATACTCCCAAACAATTCGTACATATCACTATCGGGTTGGTACGAATTTCAAAGAACAAATGGAATTCTCACAAGAGAGCTTCCGAATGTTACATTGAATTCACTAATTACATTTTAAGTAAATGCTAACTATACAGTCTCAAAATATTTGGAATATATTTTTTCAATCTTCATTAGAAGAACTTAATAGAATTAACCCTTTTTTAGAAAATATACCTCCACTTAAAAGGTTAAAAGAAGATCGATTTTATTTCTTACGATTGTGTATAAGTGAAGCGGTTAGCAATGCAATGATTCATGGGAATATGTTGGATAAAACTAAAACAGTATCGTTGAATTTACTCGTTGAGACTAAACATTGCATTATAACGGTAACTGATGATGGAAATGGATTACCTTTTGGACAGTTAGAATCTGTAAAAGTTCTTACTCCATCAAAAGAAATTGGGAATAGAGGATTACGAATAATTTTAGATACTATGGAATCTGTTTCCATTTCGAAAACTGAGAAAAAGTTTTCAATTGTGATGAAATTTATCGGATAAAGAATTACGTATTTTCTCTCATTGAAGAAACAATATTTGCAAGTATTTCCGCCGCAGAATGTATTTCTTCTAATGTAGTATCTTTTGAAAATGAAAATCGTACTGCAACTTTCGCTTCTTCTTCTGGTAAACCCATTGCGAGTAATACGTGAGATGGCTGTAAGGAGCCGCTGACACAAGCAGAACCATTCGAACAAGCAATTCCGTGAATGTCCAATTGTTGAAGCAAGGATTCACCGTCTAAATGATTGGCATCGAGAAAAGACAGATTTACTATCGTTGGTAATGAATTCTCTACAGAGGTATTTAAACGAATGGACGGAATTTTTTGAAGTAGAAGATTTATCATCGAAGTTTGTAACTGTACAAAGTGTTGATATCGTACTTTTTGTTCCCGAATTGCTTTCCGAACAGCAATTTGAAAACCAACAATCAATGCTGGTGATTCAGTTCCAGCCCTTCTATTTCGTTCTTGAGCTCCACCTTGTTGATGAGATTTAAAATCAATTCCCTTTTTAATAAACAGAGCTCCAATTCCTTTAGGAGCATGTATCTTATGACCTGAAACAGATAGGAAGTCTACGCCAAGTTCTTGAACATCTATTGGTACTTTCCCAAAACTTTGAACTGCATCTGAATGAAACAATGCATTTGGAACCATTGAGCGAAGTTCTTTAATCGGTTGGATTATACCTACTTCATTATTCGAATGCATAATACTAACTAAAGTTCTTGCATTATTAAAATCTTGTAAAGAGTTTACTGAAACTTGACCATTTGCTTCAACTGGCAAAAGAGTAATTCTTTTACATAATGTGGAAATAAAAGTTACAGGGTTTAAAATAGCATGATGTTCAATTGCAGAGGTAACGATAGAATCTGCTAGATTCGATTCTTGAACAATGCTCCTCAGGACTGAATTGTTGGACTCAGTTCCACCACTTGTAAAAATTAACTCTGCAGGGTGAGCATTTATTGCCGCAGCTACTTCTGTTCGAGCCTTTTCAATAGCAACTCTTGCTTTCCTTCCAAGTGAATATATAGAAGAAGGATTTCCATAATCTTCTTTTAGCCATGGGACCATAGCATCAAAAACTTCTTCATCAATTTTTGTTGTCGCTGAATTATCTAAATAGATCATAGTTTCTCATTTGTAGAAAAGAGTTGTTTGAATTCTGAAAATTCTTTTTTAGTTATCCTATTTGGTTTTTCAGAAGGTGATTGCTGTTTAGAATTGGAAGCTGAACTAACTTGTTTGTTCTTTACTGGGCTTTTATCAATTAGGGCAAGGAATTCTTTAGAACTCAAAACAGAGCAATCAAAACGGCGTGAAAACGATTGAATTTCTGAATCGGAAGACACTACTGAAACCACAGAAGTTTTAATGGTTTTTTCTACTATAGTTTTAATTACAGAATCGGCATCCTTTCCATTTTTAGGCCAGTGTACAGAAATAGTTGAAAGTTTAGGCAACAACTCTTGAGGCGAATCAAAAACTAATTGATATTTATAACTTGGGTATTTACTGTTATAAATTTCAATTAAATTTAGCAGGGCATTCATAGCACCTGCGGCAGATTGCAAAAACAATACTTTCCAATCTTTGTGGGTATGAATAATGTTGTTACAATCAAGAAGGAAATGTTTCATAGCAGAATTATAAATTAGAAAAGCTGCAATAAAACTTTTACTGGGCAGCTATTCCATTTATTAACTTAGAAATAACCATTAAGATTATTAAAAATACTGCAACCGCAACTGCTAACTTAAACAATTTTTTGAAAAGGGAAAAGCCGATAACAAAAGCACCAAGAATCAAAACAACATAAACCCAAACAGGGAATGAGATTAAAGTTTGCATAAAAGTTTACCGTAATTGAAAGGAAAAGGTGATAACTCCAACCATGTTTTGGGGAGAATCAATTTTATTAAATTGCCATTTGCGTAAAGCACGCATCGAAGATTCTTCAAAAGCGGGTTCACCTTTGTCTAAGGAAGTAACAGTAATGATAGATCCTTCAGG
>JBDNFX010000413.1:0-1697 GCA_041689575.1 Kapaibacterium sp. (SeqCode) | reverse complement strand
TAATAACTTTTGAATCTTCGAAAAAAAGTAATGCATCGTTAAATTTACTCATTCTCATTGAAGAAAGCCCTCGTAAATTAATACTCGTGGCTAAATTTTTCATATTCTCAGCAATTCTTGAGGCCGTTTCAGCTTCTAAAGCAAGAACACTTACTCTAGGAAAATTACCCAGATTAAAATTGACTATTGCAAGTGAAATTAAAACATCAGAAAACAAGGTGTGAAACTCATTTGAGGTATAAGCATCTTTTACTAATTGAAATTGAGCATACATCTCATCTAGTCGAGAATTAATTCTCGATGGTGCAGTATGCTGAAATCGAGTTAATTCTGATAACTCGTTTCGTAATTCCTCAATTTCAAAATAATTCATTCTTTTTAAGTTGTTATTTGTTCTACGGTTATATCGAAATGAATTGTTAGACCTATTGTTTGACGTTGGTCAATGTGGATTCTTCCAGTAATTTGATTAGATAACATTGTTGCAATCGCTAATCCTAAACCTGCTGAAGGTTCATTGTTTGTTGGTTTTGAAGATAATTTTGTAAAGGGTATTCCAATTTTATTTAACTCTTCTAATTTAATTCCAGGACCCTGATCTCTAACGGAAATGCGTAGTAAGAGAAGATTTTTTTGGACTTGTTTTGATTGGATATTTACAGCAACAATTGAATTTGGAGGAGAAAATTTTATTGCGTTTACTAATAATTCCGAAAAAATATATCCCACAGATTTTGGTTTAGTACGAATTGAGATATTTGGAGTTTCTTGCATAAATCGGAAGGAAATGTTTTTCGAAGACATCAAATCTTTCAATTTATTCACTTCGTTTTGAAGTAGCAACGGTAATTTTACTTCAATAAAAGAAGATTCATAAGAATTCCGTTCAACAATGTTAAACAAACCCATTTGAGAGACTATATGAAGTACTTCTTTTGTAGATTTTTTTAAAGCATCAGTTAATTCTACTATATCAGGATTGTCAAAATCTGACAACATTTGTTGCATTAATTCTGAAAACATTCTGATATTTTGCAAAGGATTTGTTAAGTCATGAATAGAAGCTCGAATGTACGAATTCTTAACTTCAAGGGTTTCTCGAATTTGAAGGATTTCAAAATTTAATGAATCTAATTTTTCTTGTAAGTCATTTAGTTCGTCAGTATTAGAAAGGGTATTTCCACTATTTCTGGAACTTACTTGCATTACAAGGCTACTACAATGTTGAAGTATTTTCGGCAGCAAGTCATATAATTCAGTACTATATTTATGTAAACCAGCTTTCGAAGTTTTTTTGGCAATGAATAGCAATAGTTGACAAAATATTTCAAAAAAATTAGCTTGAGAAACATAAGAAGAAAACACAACACTTTTATAAGAATTGCATAACACCCCGTGTAAAGAACTATGTTTTGAATATAGGTCGAAAAATCTGTGTACAATTCGGATTTCTGATTCTGAGTCAGTAATCTTTTTAGCCAATGCTATAGCATCAATATATTTTCCAATTGAATAAGAATACGAATATAAACCAATATGAAAGTCGGCTTCTTGAAGTGAAAGGAAAGAAGCTTCTTTTAACAAATTCTGTTCAATAGCTAAATCTTGAGCTCGTTTGGAAGTATCTATTGCATCTTGGTTTTGATTATTTTGAAATTGAAATAAACTAAGACGCGAAAGAATGCTTAAGGCTTTGT
>JBDNFX010000412.1:0-2767 GCA_041689575.1 Kapaibacterium sp. (SeqCode) | reverse complement strand
ATACAAAAAGAAAAAACACCCCTGTTTTCAACTTGTGTTACTAATCTATAGCTGGAAGCTGGTAACAGAGCGTTTCTTGGCTTTTGACGGTATTGCGACTCATCAATAAGTTCTTGAGGGTGTTCGGCTCGTAGGCCAATAGCAAATGGTTTTAACTCAATTGCAATTTTTTGTAAATTTAATTGAGTGTAAATTTCTCTTGCTGAATGTCCTGTCGCTAAGATAACCGCATCACCTAATACTTCATCTCCGTTTTCAAGTTTTACACCAGAAATTGTAGAATTTTTAACAATAAACGATGTTACTAATGAGTGAAACCGGACTTCTCCACCATATTGTTCAATAGTATTACGTATATTCTGGATAATGACAGGTAATTTGTTTGAACCAATATGAGGGTGTGTATCGAATAGGATACGTGGATTTGCACCATGTTCTACTAAAAGTTGAAGTATCTTTTCAAATGTACCGCGTTTGAGTGAACGAGTATACAATTTTCCATCTGAATATGTTCCTGCTCCACCTTCGCCGTAACAGTAATTTGAATGTGGATCAACTATAGAAAATTGTTGAATAGCTCGTAAATCTCTTCTTCGAGTTTGGGCATCTTTTCCTCTATCGAGAACAATTGGCTTTAGTCCATTTTCTAATGCTTCTAATGCTGCAAAATATCCTGCTGGTCCAGCACCAACAATTACAATCGATTTAGAATCCTTTGAAACCTGTTGTAATTTTACTTTCTGATTTGTTTCTACTTCAGGATGAGTATTTTCAACGTAGAGTTCAAATGTAGTATGATATTTAATCTGCCGTGAACGTGCATCTAAGGATTGTTTTACTCTTTTTACAGAATTTACAGTACTTTCTGATGAAATGTTTGCCTGTGAAAGTATTTTTGGCAGAAGTTCCAAATCTGATAATTGTTCATCTTCTGGAACTAAGTCTATTTCTATAGTATAATGCATATTTTATCAACTTTTAACGAATCATTTTACACAATTGAAACAATAAATCTTCACGGAAATGATTTGTTTGTAGTTGCAGACCAATAGGTAAACCGTTCTTTGAAAATCCAGAAGGGAACGACATTGCAGGAATTCCTGCTAACGATGCAGAAACAGTGAAATAATCACTTAGATACATTGCTAATGGGTTCGTAGATTTTTCTCCAATTTTAAATGCTGTAGATGCTGTTGTTGGTAAGAACACTGCATCAACTGAAGAAAAAATTTCATTATATGAATTGAGAATAATTCTTCGAGCTTTTTGTGCTTTTTTGTAATATGCATCGTAATACCCAGAAGACAAAACATATGTTCCAAGCATTATTCTTCTTTTTACTTCTTTTCCGAATCCTTCAGTTCGAGTAGCAGTTACATAATCTATTTCTTCTGTCGTATTTTCACTTCGCAAACCAAATCGTACTCCATCATATCGTGACAAATTCGAAGAAGCTTCAGCTGCAGAAATAATATAGTATGTTGGAAGCCATGCTTCATCGTGTGGTAAATGAACAGTTTTGAACGTAGCACCCAAATCAATAAATCGTTGCTTATATTTTTTGTAATTTGCTTTTATTTCACTATCACAATCTTCAAGAACTGATTCTGGTAACTCACCAAGAATTGGATTTGATGGTGTCGTATCTAATGCACTCATTAAAGAAGGATTTGTTTCTGTTGAAGAAGTAGCATCGTAGGAATCATTTCCACCAATAACATCATAAAGCATTGCTGCATCTTCTAAAGTTCGTGAAAAAGTACCAATTTGATCTAAGGAAGAAGCAAATGCAAACAACCCATATCGTGAAATTCTGCCGTAGGTTGGTTTGAATCCATACGTTCCAGTAAATGCTGCAGGTTGCCGAACTGAACCTCCGGTATCAGAACCTAAAGAAGTATGGCAAAAATTTGCAGCAACTGACGTTGCAGAACCACCTGAAGAACCACCCGGAACACAATCTGTATTATGAGGATTTTTTACAACTCCGAAATAGGAAGTTTCGTTTGATGAACCCATAGCGAATTCATCTAAATTTGTTTTCCCTATCATAATTCCACCAGCTTCTTTTATTCTTGTTACAACTGTAGCGTCATAAACTGGTGTAAAATTTTCTAATATTTTAGATGCACATGTGGTTCGAATTCCTTTTGTCGAAATATTATCTTTTATACCAACTATCATACCTTCTAAGACACGAGGAGTTCCATTTTTGAACCTTTTGTCCGATTCAATTGCCAAATGTCGTGCATCTTCAAATGTTGGTGTAATTAAAGCATTGAAAGATTCTTGAGTATATCTTTTTGTAATGGCATTAACTTCATCGACAACAGAGGTAATTGTTGATGAAGTTCTAAACTCATTATAGGATTTCATATTAGATCGTTTGGAGTATTTGTGTTGGAATTGTTCACCGAATCAATTGAAGAATCTTTTTTTGGATCTACATCAAATTCTGTGTTCTTTTGAAAATTATAAGCTGCCGATGAAAAGTTTCCTTCAGCAGGGTTAATTGTAGGTTTTGGAATTTCTATCCCTTTTGGTTTAGAATTTTCCAAATTCTGTTCCTTTTCAAAATGATTGTCTGATGTAATATCAATGTTTTCTAAATTTTGTTCTGGAATAAGTTCTTGGTTGACTTTAGTAAGAATTGTAATTTCTTCTTCTGTAGTAACGTGAACTTCTTTTGTTAAAGTATGGACTTCTTCTGTAGTAATTATTACTTCATCGTTCGAAGTATGAACTTCTTCAGTAACAATGTGAACTT
>JBDNFX010000411.1:0-10346 GCA_041689575.1 Kapaibacterium sp. (SeqCode) | reverse complement strand
TTATCGGTTGCAATGACTCTTTTATTTGAAATCGAAGAATGGAGAATACTTGGTATCATTCCAAATGCGGGTCTACCATAGTCAAAATGAGGACCTAATTTTTTATACGTCGGTAACTTTTCAAAAAATAATTCGTACAGGTTTAAAAGAGATTTGTCTGTTGTAGAATCTATTTCATCATAGAAAAAAAGATAGGTAACAAATTCAGTATCTTTAGAAGGAAATCCCTCCCAAATTAATTGTCTACCTTGTTCATCGGCATCATCTAAGGTTACTAATATTTCTCCAATAGTAGGGTTTACTTCGTTGGGAGCCGTTCCTTCTACGAATCCTTTAGAAATAGACCCAACGGTAGGACAACAATGAGTAAATGACCCTTTTGGATTTAATTGTTGAGCAACTGGAGAATAGGAACCCATACAATCTACAAACACAGTGCATCGAAGATATGAAACTACTCCATTTTGAATAATTTCAATTGTTGCTATTCCATCATTTACCCAAACAAAGGAAAATTCTGTAGAATGAAGATATGACCCACCATGTTCTACAAGAATATCTTTAGAAATATGTAACAAATCATTTGCAGAAATTGCAAGATCTAAGACACCATTCATCCATAATCTTTCACCTTTAAATTCAGAATTTTTTTGAGAAAATTCTACAAACCCTTTTTCATATCTACGAACTACCACTTTATCTGCTTGTTCTTTCGAAAGCAAGCCAATTTTGACTAATTCATCAAATTCAATTTGAGAAATATTCCAGTCTCTATGAGTTACTCCAACAGTAAAACGATCAAAAACTACTGTTTTTAAACTATGCAATTTCGACATAGCAGCAGCGTGAATTGTTGCCAATCCTCCACCAGCATATACTACGTCATACAATGGTGCATTTTGAGAATTTACGGGCGGTTTAGAATACGAAATGACAACTTTTTTTTGTTTTTTAAGATTATTATTCCAAGACCTATCGATGGTTAAAAGTCTTTCAAACCAATAGTTCCCATTTTCCATTTCAGAAAAAGCAGCTACAGTTTTAGGATGACTTTCTTCAAAAGGTTTAAATATGGATAAATTTGCTTTAAACTGATCAATTTCATCTTTACAAACAGACATTAGTCAACTTTTATAGAGTAATTAAAAAAAACATTCATACTGACAAACAACGAGAATAGTATAAAAATTTCAAAATTTACAAATCTGGATGATTTAATAATTTATTTGAGCTTGTATTCGTAACAACGATCCTTGTTGTAAATTATCTTGAAGTAAAAAATCTTCAAATCTTCTCGAAGAAATAACATATTCGGTTACAATTTCTAAATTTGGAATTGGTTGCCATTCTACACCTAAATTTATTTCTCTTACTCTATATTTTCTTGCATCAGATTCGTGTTTTTTTCCACCATTGTAATACTGAGCCCGAAAGTAAGGCATCATTGAAAATGCACCAAAATCTTGATAATATGATAGTGTAACAAACCCGCCATGAAGATTTTTCGTTTCTATCGAATCTGATACAGGATTAAACTCAGGACCTTTTCCAATGTTATATTCTGCTAATATACCAAAAGGTTGAGGTGAAAGTGCAACCGAAGCACCAATTCTTTGATCTGAATATTCTCTATTTACTTGGGTTTTAACACCAGCTCGAATTTGGTCTGAAGGTAAAACGTATTTTCCAGAATATGCAAACAGAGAAGGTTCGAAAATTTGCTTTGAGAATTTGAAAGGGTATGTAACTTTTGCTACAGTATGTAATGTGTTATTTTCTTCCCTTCTATTTAAAGCTTGCCCGTTATAAACACCAAATGAAAGAACACCATAATCTCCAGATCCTTTCGATCGTGCATTTGCAATAGAAGCAAAAATTTCTCGAGCTTCTTTTGGTGCCCAATAAAAAAATACTCCAATAGCTCTTTCATTAGTAATAGCACTATTTAACGCATCTGTTCTGTCTAAAGGAATTCTATTTGAAGAGGATTGCATATTTTCATAACCAAAAGGAACCTTGCTTTGTCCTATCCGAAATCGAAATTCATTATATTGATCAATACCAATATCAAAATAAGCATCTCTGACTTGTACAAAATTTAAAGAATTATTGCCTCCTGGTGCTGCAAATTCTGGTTGGATATACATAAAGATATTGTTTGTAATATTACCTAAGAATATTAACCGAATCCTTCTAAAGAAAAAACCACCGTTACCACCCCACGATGCATCACATTGTTCGCATTTGAGATTAGTATTAGATTCATACAATTGATTATATCTAAGTTGCGTATACCCCCTTAAACGAATTGTTTCGTACCAAGGTTTCTTTTTAAGCTGTGTTGTTGTTGAATCTGATTGAGAAAACAGAAATGAAATATTGAATAGAATCACTACCACGACAATAAAGAAAAACTTCAAGGAACACACCTTAGCTATTTTAAAATAGAAAATTATAAAATATTGCAATGATATCAAAATGTAACATTAAAATATTCAAAAAAAAGCCCGATAAACGGGCTTAAAAAGATAACGATAAAAGTAGATTCGATTTAATTGTAAGAAATTGAAGAACAGAATTTTTCGTAAACTCCATCTAAGAGTAAGTTCAAAGCATCTGCAGCCTCACGAGTGGCATCTAAAGCAATTTCTTTTTGGTTATCATCTGTACATAATTCTACTAAAGCTTCACGAGTAACAATACGGTGAATTTCATCAGCATGTTCATGAACTTTAAAGAATACCAATGCGTCTTCTGTGTCTAAATTGTAATGTTTTTTCAAACCTTCAATTTTAGTCGTAGATACTTCTGGAACTTGAGATTCGTACGCATACAAAGCAGCTAAGCCAACAGCAGGGTTTTCTTTCTTCGATAAGTCTTTTAAAATTCTTACAGAAAGTTTTGTTTGAGGTAAATGATTTCTTGTTAACATTTCTTCACGAGAAATACCTAAAGAATCCCCGAAACGTAACCATAACTCTGGATGATTGTCGTCTCCTTGTTCTTCTTCAACTAAATTTTCTAATAGCATCTGACGAATTTTGATGTTATCGCAATTAGCATGGGTAGCACTCACATAGGTTGGAAAATTATGCACGTGAAGGTAATATTCCTTAGCATATTCACGTAACATATCAATAGATAAGGCACCTTCGTTCCACATTTGGTAAAATGGATGTTGAAGTGCATGACGCTCAGCAATAATACTATCAAGTTGTTCTAAAAATTCTTGGTTTGTCATGATGATGTAACTCCAAATAAAAGAGTAGAATTGAAAAAGGTTTTAGTTCTAAACACAAAAATACTTCTTTTCATTCAATAATAAAAGTATTTTCTAAATATTTCTAAATAACAGCTGAACAGCGAATGTTGCGGTAATAGTTCCATTGTTAATCTGTTGGCGAATATTATGTATAAGTTCGTGATTGTTTTTACTATTAAAAAAATTTGTTAGCACCTCTTTCTGAAGTAAATCATCAAACCAGTTTAACTCCTGTTCTTTCCTTCTAAAAGAAAACATACTAGAATTTCGGATATTCAATTCAAAATTTTTAATCTCTGAATATAAATCATTACAATCAGAAGAATCAATGGAACTAAAGGTAGTAACAATTGTAGACCAACCCTTAGTTGATGCACTTAAAAATTTAATTGCTCTTGAATATTCTGTTTCTGTTAGTTTTGATTTTATCACATTCTCACCATCGGCTTTATTAACTAAAATAATATCGCTAATTTCAGTAATACCCCTTTTGAAACCTTGTAGCTCATCACCAGCCCCCGTGATCATTAAAAGTATAAACAAATCAGTCATCGAACGAACGGTAATTTCATTCTGACCAACACCAACAGTTTCTATAAAAATATAATCAAAACCAGCGGCTTCACAAAGTAAAATGGTTTCCCTCATTTTTCTTGTAACGCCTCCTAATGAACCACCTGATGGACTTGGGCGTATAAAACTAGAATTGTATTGAGAAAGCTCACTCATCCTTGTTTTATCTCCTAAAATTGAGCCTTTTGAAATAGAAGAAGTTGGATCAACAGCTAAAACAGCAATGCTTTTGCCTGATTTACAAAGGAAAGACCCAAAAGTGTCAATAAATGTACTTTTCCCTACTCCAGGTATTCCAGAAATGCCAATTCGTAAACTTTCAGATTTTTTTTCAAGACAGAGTTGAAGTAATTGTTGCGAATATTCAGAATCACTTATTAAGTTACTTTCAACAAGAGTAATAGCTTTTGATAAAGCCCTTCTATTCTTAGAAACTAAATCCTTGAACAATATATCGATTTGGTGCATAGTCGTTTTAATCAACTTAATTCATAACAAATCTACAAAAAACAATATTGAAAAATCGTAGATAAAATCTATAATATACAAATGTTTACTAAAAATGAATTGATATTCTTAAAATTCCCAAAAAAACCGTAAGTTTGTAGATATGTAATTTTGAACTAATCTTGTAACAAATGCAAATAACAAATTCTACCGTATTAGTACTAGGTGGATTCGGTCTTGTAGGTCATGCAATATGTCGCCAATTGATGGAACATTCACCAAAAACAATCTTAGTTACTTCACTAAAACAAACCGAAGCAGAACAAGCTGTAAAAAAACTTCAAAATGAATTTTCAAATGTATCACCAGATACGTTTCAAAGTTGGTGGGGAGATATATTTACTCGTACCGATTGGAAAGATACCCCTAAAAATGAATTGTTGGAAAATGATAATACCAGATCAGAAGTAGTTGCAGATATTTTTAACGAACTGAATGAAGAACGCTTACAACAGTCATCTTTGTATACTCTTTTATCTACATTCAGACCTAATTTAGTTATTGATTGTATAAATACTGCAACTGCAATAGCATATCAAGATATTTACTCTACGACTGCAACAGTACAAAATGAAATTAGATTAGACAAACTCTCAATAGAAAATGTAGAAAGAATGCTTTCTAGTGATTATGTACCTCAGCTAATAAGACATATTCAAATACTTTATAGAGGATTAATAGATGCATCTTCAACAATGTACTTGAAAATTGGAACATCTGGCACTGGGGGAATGGGATTAAACATTCCATTTACTCATAGTGAAGAAAAACCTTCAAGAGTATTACTTGCAAAAGCCTCAGTAGCTGGCGCTCAATCCCTACTACTATTCTTAATGGCTCGAACGCCAAATGGACCTTTGGTTAAAGAAATTAAACCCTCTGCAGCAATAGCTTGGAAAGAAATTGGTTATAAACCAATTAAACGAAAAGGTAAAAATATTGAGTTGGTAGATATGAAAATTCCTCGTGATTTATCGAAAACATTTAATATTTCTGACCTTGAAGGAATAGAAGCTACAGGATCTTTGTTCGAATCCGTTTTTATTGATACAGGCGAAAATGGAGTTTTTTCAAGAGCAGAATTTGAAACAATTTCTTCCTTAGGACTAATGGAAATTGTAACTCCTGAAGAAATAGCTCAATATGCAATTTCTGAAGTTTTAGGTGGCAATACCGGCTACGAAATAATTCAAAGTTTAGATGCTTCTGTATTAGGACCATCTTATCGTGGTGGAATCCTTCGAAATAAGGCATTAACAAATTTACGAGCCTTAGAAAAAGAAAAGAATACTAATTCCATTGCTTTTGAAATGTTAGGACCTCCCAGATTATCAAAATTATTATACGAAGGATTTTTGCTGAGATCGGCATTTGGGAGCTTTGATAAAGTGTTGAATGAGACTTCTGAAAATATTTCACATAAATTGGAAACATTTATCAATAAAAACAGTATAATTAGAAAAGAGATGATAAGTATTGGTTTAGTAATCCTTTTACCGAACGGAAAATCGTATTTCAGAGGTAAAGAAGTAATTATACCACTACAAAAAACGGAAAAAGAATTTTCACTAACACCAGAATTGATTGAAAAGTGCTGTTACGATGGTTGGATTGATCTACGGAAAGAAAATTTCGATAATTGGAAAAAAAGACTTTTAGAGATAAAACAACAAGTTGCAGAAAATATACCTGATGAATCAGGTTCTTATTACCAGTATGACCGAGCGTATTGGGATGATTTTGAAACAATCGATGAGGGAAAAATAGTAGCTTGGATTTTTGAATCAGAAGACAAAGGATTTAGAATAAAGCGATAGAAATCAAATAATTTTACAAAATTATTGCTTTTGTTGTAAAATTTCCATATCTTGCAAAGTTAAGTGGCAAAATGCTTTTTGCTCGACGTTCGATTCATTATTTATTAGAAAATTTATACATATGTTTAATTCTTTACAAGGTAAGTTATTATGAGTAAGAAACTGTTATTGCTTGCAATGACGTTGCTCTTCTCCATTAGCACAGTTTATGCTGAAGGAGATGGAGAAACAGTCTTACGTAAAAGTGCTTGGGGTCCTGGGGTTAGCGTTCCTGCTACTCATTACCCACAACCATTTCAAGACAACAATAACCATTGGTCACGTTCTGCTGCCTCTTCCGGGTATTATGTAGTCGATAATTTCGATGCAGTTGCAGGTGACTTTTGGAGACCGAGGCCTATTCCTGTTCCATTTTTGGAAAATGCCGATCCTGCTGGCGGAACTGATGTTTGGCGCAGAATTCATTCTGGCCCTAGTGCTTGGAATAATAATGTGGGTCTAGAAAACGCAAACTATTTCCGTAATCCAGGTGATATTAGTGATACCACAGATGATGCATTTGCTGGACCAATTTCTATTTTTAAAGCCGGACGTAAATTCTTTTTTAACGGTGTGCCTTATGATAGTTTTTATGTATCTACAAACGGTGTAATTGCTTTATCAAACGATAGATATACATACACAGATCCTTCGAAATTGATTCGAAATGCCTACAATACTATGTCCGAAGATAGAAATGGTTTTGTTGGGGCTGGTAGAGATTTCATTAATCCTGGTGCTCCATCTCCTGGTGATCCTATCTTAGATAATTGGGGTTATCAGTTTATAGCTTGTGGTAACGCACCTGGAACTGCTTTAGCAGGTATTCGTGCGAGAAATGGATTCTTCCCTTTTACTAATAATGCACCAATCATAGCTCCGTTTTGGGGTGACTTACATCTTTCACAATGGAATGATGCACTAACTCAAAAAGAAGACTTCGGTAGAGTTTTTTACAGAAGATCTGGTACAAACATTTCAAATGATTCATTAACAATCTATTTTGAAAATATTGCTCCAGTTCGTGGAAAAAACACTCCTCTTGGTCCATATACTGCTGTTGCAAATTTACGACCTGGTCAACAAAATTATACTTCAGCAAACGCTCAAGTAATTTTAACGAACACTGATGCTTCTGTAAATTTTATTTATATGAATTTTCAAGGTGTTGTTGTAATTGGCAACCGTTCTACAGCTGCTTCAAATGTATTTAGACTGAATTCACTAATCGGTGTTAGTGGACGTGCATTTAGAAATGCTTCATCTACAGCTGGATCTGGCTGGGTAAATGGTACAGGTCACACACGCGTACTTCAATCTACTACTTATCTTAACAATGGTGGATTATTTACTGATGGAGATCCTAACACTGCATTGATTAATTCTCATGCATTAAAATTTAAAGCTTGGAAAAATACAATGCGTTTGTATTCCCTAGAATATAGAGCTCGTAGAAGAGACGCTACTGCTCCATTAGATTTTTACAATACTAACTGTTGCGATATTATTACTGTTTCTGGAATTAACAACTATGAGTTGTTAGCTGGTGACGAACGCTTAGGTAATATTCAACCAGTAGCGTTGGTTCAAAATTTGCAAAACAATTTTGCTCGTAACAATGGAAATGGTTCATTAACAGATATTAACTCTAGTAATAACGCTGGTGGTGATATAAATGCAGAATTGCTCTTCCAAGCTCGTTTTAGAGTTATTAACGAAGCAATTCTTCCTCCTCAAAATGACAGAATTTATATACGTACAGTTCCAATTGATTCTGCTTGTTTAGACGGAAATTGTCTTGCAGATTTTAGAACTGATTGGATGGGATTCTCTGTTCCTGCTCCTAACGTTTCAAATGCTACTCGTTTACCAATGAATAGCAATACAAACTTTGGTGGTGCACCTGACGGTAGTGGAGCGCCATGGTATAGAACATTACAGAATCAAGTTCCTAATGGTCGTTTTGGTGGTATTCCTCCTTACGGTTATACTAGAATTGCATTCCCTCCTTTCTTTACTTCTGAGTTCATTGATGCACAAGTTGGTCGTTTACGAATGGTTGTAATGGTTGAACCAATTCGCCCTGACGGAACTCCTATTCCAGACCAATGGCCATTTGATGATACATTACAAGTTCAAATTTTTAATATTCGTAGAATTGCTCCAGATTCAATGGTTGAATTTGCTTCAGATTTCCACGTTATCAACGGTATTAATATGCCATCTGTTCACAGATGGGTAAATATTGATACAGAAGTAACAAACGGAAATGCGACAACTTTTAACCCATTACCTCCTCGTGGTATTTTCTTTGCAGAAAATGACTCTACTCAATCAGTAACAGTTGTTTCTCCTGTAATTAGAATGAATCGTTTGAATCTTGATGGTTCTGACAAATCCCCAGTACCCGGATTCCCTGGTCTTGCAAATAGAGGAGATGAATTACGTTCATTCCCCATTGATATGCGTAAAGTTCCAGGTAAGCAAACTTTAGGATCAATCTTAATTGTTTCTTATCAAAGATCTGGACTCAATGGTGGTTCTCGTGACTTCCCTCGTGGATGGTGTGATCAAACATTAATAGGACCAGAACCACGTTCAATCGTGAATAATGTTCCATCTGCAGTATTTACCGGCGGTGGATCTACTCCAACTCCTTCAGACAACTTAATACTAGAATTTGCTCGTCCTTCAAATAATGGTTTAAACTATGGCACAGCTGCAACTCCTGCTGTAACCAACATTGGAGTCGGTAATTGGACAAGTTTTCCACGTCGTGGTGGTGCTGCTGGTGAAACTTCAAATCCAGCTTGGACAATCTTTGGTTCAGGTGGATTTATTAGAGGTTTTGGTTCAGACTCTTATGGACCTGGTTCAGATAAAGACACTGTACTTTCTGCATTTGCTGGTTAAGAGTTCGGTTGTTCGATGATGGTCACGAAGATGAATTCTTGAAAATCTTCTTACCAATACCAGATACTATTATTAACTGGCCAGGTGGTGGTGGAAAAGATTTCCGTTTCAGATTGCGTGTTTCTGCAAGAAATCACCAATTAGCGGATATATTTATTCCAGATGATGCAGATGATTTCTTTGTAGATAATATTTATATTCAATTACCTCAAGAGGTTCCTGATTTAGAAATCGTTTCTATCAAAGCTCGTTGGCCTTATACAATTGCTCCTGCTTCTCAAGCAACGCAATTACCAATTGAAGTGAAAGTTTCGAATATTTCTGGTCAACCAGCATCTTCATTTAGTGTTTGGGGACAAGTATACTTACAAAACTCACCTCAGTATGTTTACCTTCGTAATACACCAGTTCCATTCTTACCTGCTGGTTCAGAAATTGTTGTTAGTATGCCAAATTGGGATGCTCAACAAGGTGGTCCACGTCATCCACTAACACGTCAAATTTATGACTTATTTGCTGGTATAGAATACCCAGGTTCTGATGTTCGTGAAATTAATAATTTCCAATATGGTGAATTTGAAATAAACTATGGTTCTGCATTTGCTTATGATCCTGTTCAACCTCGTAATGATGTTCCTTCATTTGACCAAAACACACCTCAACGTACAAGTAAAGGTTTAAACCTTTTAGCGTACAATCAAGGTGGTATCTGGGCTGGTGTAAGTCATACATATCTCAACTCATGGGCTATGGGTGATAATGCTGGATCTGGTGCAGGTCAGTTAGCTGCTCGTTTCCAATTATATGCTCAAGATACCATCAAAGGTTTCCAAGCATACTTTGCTGCATTAAATCAATCTACAGATCAAATTGAATTTGGAATCTATCCTGATCAAGGTGGAATTCCAGGATCGCCTGTAGTAGCTGGTACTCAGCTTGCTGCGAACCGAGGCTTCGATCCTGCAACAGGCCTTTCTAAATTTGATGAATATACTGATTATACTTTAAGTAATCCTATAATTCTACAACCAGGTGTTTACTGGGTTGCCGTTGCTCAATTAGGTCAAGATGGTCTTGAACTTGGTGGTTCAGCTACTCGTATGGGTATGAGAACTACTAACATTTCTAGAACTCCTAATTTTGACGCCCCTACAGTAGCTTACGGCGCTGGTGGGTACCACTTGTTAATTGACAGACGTTTCCGTCACCGTAACAACAATGGTGATCTTATCAAC
>JBDNFX010000410.1:0-11196 GCA_041689575.1 Kapaibacterium sp. (SeqCode) | reverse complement strand
TTTTTGCTTTCTTGAAGTAGTGCTTTTGTGTTTACATATTCTCTAAATCGCAATGTAGATAAATCTGAGAAATACTTCGTTGAATAAAATTCTTTCGTCGATTTATCTAAAGGATCTATAAAATCTAAAGAATCCACATAGAGAACAACCTCACTACGGGAAGTACCTTTGTTGAATTCCGAAGAAATTGCAAATGCTTTTATAGAATCTAAATGAAAACTTACTAATTTTGGGTTTCCGCCTTCATAAGAGCGTAAAACTGAAAACCCTTCAGGCAACAAACCAATAATCATTAAACCTCTTGAACCATTTATCGAGGTTCCACCTTCGTCTGTATACACAAGTATTTCTGGGATAGTATCTGAAGTAACACTTTTAACTTCTACACGTTCCCCGCGCTCAAATTTGTATTTAGGCGATTGTTTGTATGAATTAGTTGCAGGATTAAAGTGATACACTCTAATAGAATCGAAATGATTTTTCGCATTTGAAGTAGTACCAAATACTACAATTACATCATCATAACCATCTTTGTCAATATCGGGACGGAGTATGCGTTGAATGGATGTTGTGTCGCCTTCGTAGTTAAATGTTGGTCTAGGTACAAGTAAAAAATCTTTTAAAGGCTGTTCCTTGTTTTGAGAACGTTCACAACCAATTATGAACATAAAACATGAAATCAGACAGATAAACTTTAACAACGATTTGGTAGTTACAATTCGATTTGGTATCATTTCGCTAATATTACATGAAGTGTAGTTGAAATTCTATTCAAATACAAATAATTTGGTGCAATTTGTTCTACAAAGGAAAGAGTTTCTATTAATTTAGATTCTGATTCTAACGTTACAACAATTTCATTTTTGGGAAGGAATGAAAAAGTACAACCTAACTCTGCATTCTCAATCAGAATTGTAGCATCAATTGTATAATCGACAATTAAGTCTCTAAAATATTTCTTTAAAACAATTAACACTTTTTGAAGTGAATCTTTTTCAACAATAAAATCATTCGAAAAGTAACTTTCTTCTAAATGGATAAGTACTATGTCGTTGAAAGTTGTTTTAAATATTTCTATTATTGTTTCGAAGGAAAGGATTACGTTTGAATTTTCGATAGAAACAGCTGTCAACTGTTCTAAGTCGAATAGTTGTTCTTTTAAAGTAGTTGATGCTACCAAAGAACGTTTTATACTTTCAGCAATAAGCGCTTTAGGTAATGATGATAAATTCATATTAATCAATTCTAAGATTGCAGTTAAGGCATCTAATTTAGGCTTAATTTGTTCAATAACAATTTCATTTACAACAGGCAAAATATTCAGTTTTGCTTCATTCGTTGGAATTGACACTGGATCAATTTCTTCTAAATTTTCCGCAAATACATTCAAAATAGAAGATTCCAATGGTTCTTCATATTTTTCTAGAGTATTAAATTCTTCAAAAATTGGAGTACTTATCGAATCTGGAATAACTTTTGAATCGATTAGAATCTCTTCTTCATTATTTTCAAAGCTGTAAGTACTACTTTTCGGAATAAGAGTGAAAATTTCTTCTTCCTTAAGTGGTTTAGTAATATAACCTTGAATACCAGTGGTATCGCACGACTCGTAATATATTTCATCTTCTTCATGAACTAAAAAGTACATTTGAAGTTCAGAAAAACCTGGGATACTTTTCATTCGTGAAAGCAAATCCAATCCACTTATTTGTGGCATAAGAAAATCTATAAAAACTATATCTGGCTTAGAAGTAACTATTGAATAAACAGCCTTGGAAGGGTCGTTTACAATTAACAATTCGTGGTTTTCCTTTGCAAGAATCAAAGAAAACTCGTCTGTAATCTGTTTTTGGTCGTCTATGATAACTATCTTCATTGAATGACAAACGTTGAAGTGGAAGCCCTATTCTTTACTTAAAGAAAAGACATACTATCGAAAAATAAACACAAAGATACAAAAAAAATGCCCAGCATAGGAAGAGGAACTCTTAGAACTATGCAAGGCAATCTAAAAAAACAGAAAATAAAATCTATTCTGTAGCAGCGTTTTCAGCTTCTGCAGCTTTTTCTTCTTTTGCTTTTACTTTTTTAGTTAGTAATTGTTGTTTTTTACGACTATAACGAGCGGCAGCATTCAATTTGTGGTTATCAACCGAAGTTGTAATTTCTTCAGTTTCTTTCCCTTTAAATTGCATTTGACGACGAAGTAAGACTCCATCGTAGCTCAATAATGAACGAACAATATCAGTTGGTTGCGCACCAACATTTAACCAGTAGATAGATCTTTCGTGATCTAAAACAATTGTAGATGGTTGAGTCATTGGATTGTAATATCCAACACGCTCAATAAATGCTCCATCTCTTCTGCGACGTGCGTCAACTGCAACAATATCATAAAAAGGTGCTTTTTTGCGACCGCGTCTACGTAAACGTAATTTAACCATAGAGAAATACCCTACTCTATTAAAAGAATATAAAAGTTATAAAAAATCCGTTAGTTTGAAAATCGTCCAAACCCGGTTGGCATTTTTAAGTTCCGAAATTTATTTGGAGTTTTTGTTCCCTTATTTGTCATCGACTTCATCATTTTCTGCATTTCTTCAAACTGTTTAAGAAGTTTGTTTACATCTTGAACAGTAGTTCCACTACCTGAAGCAATCCTACGACGGCGAGAACCGTTTATAATTGTTGGTGCTGCACGTTCCTTCTTTGTCATAGAAAGTATCATAGCTTCTACTTTGTTGAATGCAGAATCATCTACTTGGACATTTCTCATTGCTTTATCCATTCCTGGAATATAGCTCAATAAATCCTTTAAAGAACCCATTTTCTTAATAGTACGTAATTGTTCTAAAAAGTCCTGAAATGTAAATTGATTTTTGCGAATTTTTTCTTCTAAAACTTTCGCTTCTTCTTCGTCGAATTGTTGTTGAGCTTTTTCAACTAATGTTAAGACATCACCCATCCCGAGAATTCGAGATGCTATACGTTCAGGGTAAAAAGGCTCTAAAGTATCGAGTGATTCACCAGTCGAAATAAATTTAATTGGTTGCCCTACTACTTGGCGTATAGAAAGTGCGGCACCACCACGGGTGTCACCATCTAACTTTGAAAGTACTACACCAGTTAGATTTAATGAATCGTGAAAAGATTTTGCAGTTGTTACTGCATCTTGACCAATCATTGCATCACAGACAAACAATATTTCATTTGGTTTAGTTTTGTCCTTAATGTCTCGAACTTCCTGCATCATTTGTTCGTCTATTGTTAAACGACCAGCTGTATCGATAATAATAACATCTCTGGCATATTTACGAGCATACATTAAAGATTCAGTTGCAATTTCGACAGGATTTTTACCTTCAACAGTAAAAACAGCAACATTTGCAGATTGTCCTAAGGTTTTCAACTGGTCAATTGCTGCAGGACGGTATACATCACAAGCAACTAATAATGGCTGTTTACCTTTTTTCTTAAGGCTTAATGCCAATTTAGCACAAAAAGTAGTTTTTCCAGAACCTTGTAACCCTGCAACCATAATAACAGCTGGAGGAGATGAAAGATTTAGATCACTTTTCGTAGTTCCCATTAAGGCAACAAGTTCGTCGTAAATAACTTTTACAACCATTTGCCCAGGCAATACATTCCCTTTAACTTCCAAACCAATTGATTTTTGTTTTACGTCTTCAACAAATTTTTTGGACACTTGGAAATTAACATCAGCATCAATAAGGGCTTTACGCACTTCTTGAAGAGCTTCTTCTATATTTTCTTCAGAAATTTTGTTCAGGCCACGAAATTTTCGTAGTGCCGTCTCAATTTTTGTACTTAAACTTTCAAACATGTATCTTTTTTGGTTTTTTAAAAGAACAACAAATATACGGATTTATTTTCACCTACCAATAGAGTATAGATTCTTTGGATAAGTTTCATTTGAATTTTATGTCAACAATTAACCTTCATCATCTATTCTAAAGGCACTTACTTGACGAATTTTTAGCATTCTTGAACTTGATTTAAAATCTATCCAAGACCCAATCCCTATCAATCGTGCGTTTGCTCTTAAGAATAGTTCTAAACAATGAAGATATGGTAGTAGTTTTCGAACAGAGCACCGATTCTATCAATACTATTCTGTCTCCAGAATGTAATTCTAATGGTTCGAGTATTGAAAACTGTTCGTTTTCTTTCAAGGAAAATGAAGGCAGCAAAATTCTCGCTTCTAATTGTCTTGCAACTTCTGATAATAGTAAAATAGATTCTGGAGTTGTAGAAACTACCACTTGAACATCTTGATCTAAAAAATGTTTTACTATTTCAAATGCTAATTTTCTACTAAAAGGAAGGAACTGACAAAGTTTATTTATCCGATAAGCTATTGTTTCATTTTGTAGAATTGGTTCAAGTACTGCTTCAGACTCAATACAAAGTTCCCAAAGTTTTTGTTGTATGTACCAATAAATTTTATATATTTTTACTTCAATGGAACAAAAATGATGATTATGAAGTACTATAAAGTATAGTAGTCAATGATGCAATTTTAAAGTAAACACTATCTTGATACGCAAACTATTTCAGCTCAAATATATTTTTCTCTTACTTTTTTTCGGAACGAAAGCCATGCTTAGTTCTGAAGAAACGACTATTAATGGGCAAATAAATTTGAGTTCAGATATCTATTCTGCTTCAGGTATAGAGCCTCGACATCCTTCCTTTGTTTCTCGAGCAATTATTCGCTCAACTGTAACTATAGAAGATATTATTCAACTCCCATTTGAACTTTACATTACTACAAATCAAATAGGTTTTCAACAACCATTCAACCAATTTGGGATAAGTCCAAAAGTTGGAAAATGGCTTCAAGTTCATGGTGGTTATTTTTCAAAAAAACTTTCAAACCTAACCTTTGGCGATCTTCGAATTCTTGGTGGTGCTCTAGATCTTTCTCCCGGAGATTTTCGTGCTTCTTTCTTGTATGGATTAGGGAGAATTGCAAGATCTCCAGATTCCATGGTTGCTTTTCAAGGCGAATATTCACGTTCAATTGCAGCCGCAAAATTAGGATATGGTGATGAACAAGAATCGTTTGTACACCTAAACATTGTTCGCTCAATCGATGATTCGACTTCATTGCAAAGGAGAGAAGGTTTTATTTTGCCAGAACCAATGGCAAATACAGTTGCGAGCATTTCAACCGGACTTGTGTATAATTCTCTTCTAAAATTTAACGGTGAAGCAAGTGTTTCTGCAACTACTCGTTCATTAAAAGTTCAAAATATTGAAAGTGAGATACTACCTTCCATTCCAAATTGGATACTTCCAACAAATAGCACTACATCTTTAGATAAAGCTTTCAAAGTATCTGCAAATCTATCTCCAACAACTTCTTTTTCTATTCAAAGTATGGTACAGTGGATTGGCCCGGGTTATATAACTTCGGGATTTCCACAATTACAAAACGATGTGTTCGAATGGACTGTTTCTCCTTCATTACGATTATTTTCGAATTCCCTATTTTTAAAACCATCAATTGGAATTCGGAAAAACAACGTCTTAGACAATAGATTCTCGACTACGACCAGGACGGTAGGTTCGTTTGTGGGTGCGTGGCAACCGAGCCAGAATTTTTCGTTGAACTCTTCCTATACTAATTTCGGAATGTCTTCAGAACATAGGAATGACACTTTGTTTGTTCGGAATGTATTTTCACATTTTTCTCTAAATCCTAGAATAACTTTTCGCATTTCCGATGTAGCTTCTACCGTTGGGGCATTGATCTCTTTACAAGATGTAGAAGACAAAAACTCTATACTTCAATTTACTACCAGAACAACAGTAAAAGTAGTAAGTTTGTATCACTCCTTATTTTTCCCTTCGTCACTTTCTTTTAACACCAATTTATCGTTTAATTCGGTCATAACATCTTTAGTAAATACAAAGATATTTTCAGTTCAAGAAAAAGTATCGAAGACTTTTTTTAATCAGAAATTTCTGACAAGTTTTCAGTTTGGAATTAATTATTTAGAAACTACAACTTCTGATTTGCAAATGGTATCGATAATGCAACTTTCCTACGATTTCGGTTCAAATTTTGGAAAGCTATCAGTCAATAATTCTTTCAATTCTTTTGCTTCTCAAGACAAAACAATTCGACCAACTTTTAACGAATTACAGTCAACACTTCAATACTCAATCTCATTCTGAGCACTTTTAAAATGAACAACGAAATATATTCTATAGCTCAACAACGATATGAAGATTCTTTAGCAAAAGGCGAAAAGAACCTTAGTAGATTATCACTATTCAATGTTGTAGCGAAAGAGTTTTGCCAATCTAAACCTGGTTTAACATTAGAATTCACAGAATATGTTATAGATTTAGCAACTGAAGAAAAAAATTCTGTAGAATTAGCATTGGCACATTATTCTTCTGGTGTTTCCTTGTTTATGTTGTCGAAAGCAGATGAAAGTTTAGAAGAAATTAATAAGGCAGTAGATCTACTTTTACTTCAAGACTCACCTAATGACTTAGGTTCTTGTTACAATATGTTAGGAATTATATTCCGACAAAAGGGAATTTTTGCAGATGCTTTAATGTATTGGCAGTTATGCACGAATTTGTATCAGAAATCAGAAAACGAATTAGGAGAAGGGGCTGTTTTAAACAATCTTGGTGCGTTACAAACACAATTAGGTAACTTCACAGAAGCCTTAGATTCATACCAAAAATCTGTAAAAATATTTCAGGATCATGACAATTTGCCTCGCTTAGCAATGACTCTGAGCAACATTGGAATTATCTATGAAAATTTAGAAAAATACGATAGAGCACTTGAATATTTCAAACAAAGTATTCCTCTTCAAGAATCTACAAACGACCAACGTGGTTTAGCAATGACTTATCATAACATTGCAGGAGTGTTAAAATTCAAAGGTGAGTATGCTGAGTCGAAAGAAATGGCAAAAAAGGCGTTATCTATACGTGAAGGATTAGAAGATCGTTTGGGAATTACCACCACACAAGGTTTGCTTTGTGCTCTTTACAGAGAAATTAATGAAAAAGAAAAGTCAAAAGATTTTGGCAGAAAAAGTATTGAAAATGCAAAACTTATTGGTGATAAGTTTCGTGAAGCTGCTTCTTTAATCGAACTTTCTCGTACGTATGAAAAATATAAACAGTTTGATTCTGCTTTAGATTTACTTAACCAAGCAGTAACTATAGCTACCGATTTACAGGCAAAAGAGTTATTGTTTAAAACTCATAAAGATAGAGCGGTGGTACTAAAACAATTAGGTGATTTTAAAAATGCTTTAGATTCATTTGAATCGTATTTTACACTTGAAAAGGAAGTCTTTAACGTAAAATCTAACGAAAAGATGCAACAGCTCCAAGTAACATTTGAAGTAGAAAAAAAGGAACGTGAAGCTGAGATTTATAGACTTAGAAATGTAGAGCTTCAATCGGCAAACGATGAAATTCTTCGTCAACAAGATATTTTAGAAAAACAAGCTGCTGAAATTGAATTAGCGAATACTGAACTAAATGAAAAAAATCTTTTAATTGAAGAAGCCCATAGTTTATCTGAAAGACTGCTCTTAAATGTTCTTCCTCCTGCTATTGCAGCTCGTTTAAAAGCAAATGAAAACCCTATTGCTGATAGATTTGAAAACGTAACAGTCCTTTTTGCTGATATTGCTGGCTTTACTCACTTATCTTCTTCAATTGCACCAGAAACAATTGTAGGAATGTTAAATGATATATTTACAGAATTCGACGCCATTGCAGATAAGTATAAATTAGAAAAAATTAAAACAATTGGTGATAACTATATGTGCGTTGGAGGTCTTCCTGAGATAATGGAAAACAATGCTGAAGCAGTTGCTCGTTTTGCTTTAGAAATTCGAGAAACTATTAAAAACTTTGTAAGTGATAGTGGAATTAATATCAATGCTCGAATAGGATTTCATTCAGGTCCTGTTGTTGCAGGTGTAATTGGTAAACGTAAATTTGCTTATGATTTATGGGGTGATACCGTAAATACTGCATCCAGAATGGAATCTCACGGAGATGTTGGCAAAATTCACGTTACGGAAAAAGTATATTCTGTTTTAAAAGATTTATTTACCTTTGAATTCCGTGGACCTTTAACCATTAAAGGAAAAGGATCAATGAACACTTATTTTCTTTTGGATGTAAAATAGAAATGAAGTCAATCTATCTTTTAAAAGTATTCTTCCAAGAACATCGATTTATTTCAAGTTTTTTTTCTATGGCTTTTGTCATTTATATACTTGATTTGGTTGTGCAGTTAGCGTTTCCAACAACGTTTTTTCAAGAGGTATACTCATTAGCTCCAATTTTAAAAGATATTTCCTTTGCTCCAGAAGTTTGGTTAGGCGTCGTTGGTTTAGTACTTGGAACGTTAATAATAATAATAACAATTGCTTCGCAAATGATTCCCCGGTTAATAGACTTGTATATGAATGATATGCCAAGTTTATTCTTTGGATGGTTTATTATTCTTTCCGCACTTCACGCAATTCTAATAGTCGAAAATATTCGCCCTGCAAGTTCCTTCTTAAATGTCTACATTCTATTACCCATGTCGTTACTTTTAGTTTTCCCTTATGTATACTACATATTACGACAAACGAAACCAAGCGCAATTATAAAGAATCTTTATAAAAATGCTGGTACGGTTATAAAAGACTTAACAAAACCAGGTTTGAAAGATTTTATAGAAGTGAAAAGGAATGCTGAAGCATTTCAAATTTCGTTGTTAACTTCAATGAATCAATTAGACAATATCTTTCACTCTGTAAATTTCAAGGAATTCCAAGCGCAAACGGTTCGTAGCACTTGCGAACTTGTTCGCGATTTTATAAAAGTTAAAAAATCAATTCCTGATTCATTTTTTGAAATGTCTGAATTTATTCAACAAGATACTTCGTTCCAAACACTATCTGGACAATACAAAGAAATTAGAGATAACAAAACTTTTTTCGAAGTAAAATGTTTCCGATTACTTGGAGATGCATATTTCAAATTTTTGTTGATAAACTCATTCGATTTGGCTTCACTTTGTGGATCTGAATTGGTGAAAATAGGTAAAAAAGTTTGCGAAGTAGACGACAACAATTTGATCAGTTTAGTTCTAGTTCGATTTAATACAATGATGCGCTTTGCCATTAAAGATGGAAGTAGCAAAAATGATCCTCGTAACTTATATACCTTAGCCTATCATTATGGAAAGTTTATTGAACAGTTAATTGTTTCAAATAAAGTAGATGCAGTAAAACAAGCAGTTTGGTATTTACAATGGTATAGTTCCCAAGTTTATTTACAAAGTCAAGTTCAAAAGAACTTAATGTTCATAAGTGCTGTACTAACTGGTGAAATGAAGAATTTATTAATGTTAGTCTATAATTTAGAGTGGGAAATTGACACACAAAAAACGTTAGTTTCAGGTTTTTTAAAAATGGACAACCCTGCTTCAGGAAATGTAAATACTGGCGAAATTATATTAACTCAAGTTCTCCAAATCCAAGTTTCACTTTGTTTATTCTACTTAGAAGCAGATACAGAAAATTCTCACCATCTTTCTTCGTTGATAATTGAAGATATTCATAAAGATTTGAAATCATATCCCAAAGTTCAATCTGAAAAAATATTAAATGATTTGATCTTCCAATTCAAAATACAAGGTCCAATGTTTTGGGAAGATACCGAACGTGGTACTTCAAACATTTTTTATTCCCCTCATACGTCACAACTTGCTACCTTCGAAGATAAAATTAAATCTTTGCTTGCATAAATACTTAATTTCGTTACCACAGATATGAAAGAAACGGTTCTTGAAGAGTTAGCCTCGTCAATTGAATCTTCAAAAACTATTGAAGAAAAGCTTACGGCGTATGTAAAAGCAACGAATCAGTTAAAGTCTATATATCCAGAAGACACAATTACACTTCTGGTTGAAGCAAATATACTGTTAGAAAAACACCCTTCTAACTACCATAAAGCATTTTTCCTCCAAAATCTAGCAACAGCAAAAACGATTCTAAATCAATTGGACGAAGCAATCGAATTAGCGAATCAATCTTTAGAATTATGGGAAGAATTAGCTGATAAGTTAGGGATTGCAAATGTTTTTAATCTATTAGGGGTCATAAATAAATCTCTAGGAAACTTTGGAATTGCATTAACCTACTGGCAAAGTTGTCCAGAAATATTCAATGAAATTGGTGATGTACGTGGTTTAGCTTCTGTGTTCAATAACATGGCAGCTACGAATAATCAATTAGGGAATTTCGCAGAAGCCTTAACATATTATCAAAAATGCCCCGATTTGTTTGAACAAGCAAATTATCCCTTAGGTAGTGCAATTGCCTTAACAAATATTGGAATTGTTTATGAGAATTTGAAAGACTACCAAAAAGCTTTAGAATTTCACGAAAGAAGCATAGTAATTGTTAAAGAAATTGGTGAGCCTCGTCGATTAGCACAATCATTACATAACACAGCAGCAACCTTACGACTTCTAAAAAAATATGATGAAGCCTTAGAAAAGTCGTTACATTCTTTAGAATTGTCACAAAAGAATAATGATTCACAAAGCGTTGCAAATTCATTTCGTCTCCTTAGTGCCATAAATAGAGAATTAGGGAATTCAAAAGAAGCAATTGATTATTCACTTAAAAGCCTTGAGTTATCTCGTGAAGCAAAAGATGTTTTTAAAATTATTTCTTCTCTAATCGAAACCGCAACAACTTATAGAATGTTTGAACGTTCTAAAAAAACTGAAGAGTTGTTAAAAGAAGCTCTACTATTATGTGAAGGTATTAAAGCAAAAGAACTTCTTTTCAAAATACATGAAGAATTAGCACTTTATTATAAAGAAGTTAAAGAGTTTGAACATGCATTAGAACACTTTGAAGAGTTTCATAATTTAGAAAATGAAGTTTTTAATGAAAAATCTGATGAACAAATTCAGTCAATGAGAGTCTTGCATGATGTTGCCCAGAAAGAAAAAGAAGCTGAAATATACAAACTAAAAAATATAAAATAATTAAAGGTTAAAATGACAAAACGAACAGTAACGGTGCCAAGAGGTTTGGATCTACATTGCAAAAACTGGCAAATAGAAGCAGCATATAGAATGATTCATCATAATTTGGACCCGGAAGTAGCCGAAAA
>JBDNFX010000409.1:0-1371 GCA_041689575.1 Kapaibacterium sp. (SeqCode) | reverse complement strand
ATTTCACTAGCAATTTTGTATCCCTCAAGAATATGCGTAAATGTTTGTACCCTAAATCCAAATTCTTCACAAAGACGCATAAGCATTAGTATTTCCGACTGAACATAAGAATGACAATGTATTTTCCGGAGTCCTTTAACTATTTCTAACAATGCATCTAATTGAATATCTTTTCGAGGAGGTATTATTGAAACTTTTTCATCACCTGAAAGAGTATCGTACCCTTTCATTTTAGCTTCATATTCTAAGGCTGCAGTAAATCCATCTCGAATTATTTCCTCAACACCCATTCTGGTTTGTGGATATCGTGTTACATTATTCTCACCCCAATTAGATTGTTTTACATTTTCTCCTAACGCAAACTTTACCGTGCCTGGTACATTCTCGAATTTAATATTTTCTGCATTTGATCCCCAGCGAAGTTTGATGAATTGCAATTGTCCACCCATTGAGTTTGACGAACCGTGTAGCAAATGACTGGAAGTAACTCCACCAGCTAATTGACGATAAATGTTTACATCGTCTGGATTTAAAACATCTCCAATTCGAACTTCAGTTGTTATTGAATGCGTTCCTTCGTTTACACCCTGCGAAATAGCAATATGGGAATGTTCATCAATTATACCAGGAGTGATTACAAAGTTGCTACAATCAATAATCGTATCAATTCCTGCAATTGAAAGACCAATATTCTTTCCAACACTTGCAATTTTACCACTTGAAATAAGAAGATCAGTATTCTTCAAGATACCGTCTTTTTCAGATGTCCAAATGGTTGCATTTTTAAAAAGTACCGTTTTATGTTGAGGTAGTGTTTCTAAACCAAATGGTTCTTCAGGTTGAAGTAATGCAATTTCTATAGAAAAAGTATCTTGTAATTTTGGTTTCTTTTTTTCAGGAAATGCACTATCAAGAGTATTATACCAAGCAAAAGAAAGTCCATCGCCACTTTCTGCAATACCAGTCCCATTGTTCAAGAAATCTCTTTTTTCAAATCGTGTAACACCTTTTAACCCAATTGTATCGGTTTGTAAGGATATTGAAGTTAAATATTCAGAATGCTGAATTTTAGCTGGAATGGTTATACCCAATGATTTTGCAGTTATTGTTGGTGCATCTGCTTTCCCACCAATTTCTATTTGAATTGTTGGAAGGAAGGTTTTATTCTCAGCTTTAATAGTCCAATTGCCCCTAATATCTTTAATGTTTTCTTTAATAAAAAAAGTTCTTTCACCATTTACAATTGAATGTTCTATTTCTGTTGAATCGTTGAAAATATTTCCTGAAGAAACAAAAAAGTTGGCAAGCTTACCTTTTTCAATAGTACCAACAAGTTTATCTACTTTTAATAATTTTGCAGGTCGAATAGTT
>JBDNFX010000408.1:0-1242 GCA_041689575.1 Kapaibacterium sp. (SeqCode) | reverse complement strand
TATGGTTTTATAGAATGGAGTTTGAAAATAATTCTACAAAACTACAAAAATAAAACTACCAATATTTCTATTTTATGAAATACTATTCTCTCTCACAAAAATAGATGTATATCCTGCTTTTTCAATCAGTTTACTTATAGTTTTTTTATCGAAAGTTGTTACTATGTCTAATGGTTTATCTTTAGAATCAAGAACTACATTCCATTCAAGTATTTCAGGGTGTAATTCAAACTCATTTTTAAGATTGTTCACACATCCAGAACATTTTAAATTGGTATTAAATGTATATTTTGTTGGATTCGTCTTAGATTTAGAAAATATTGAAGATAACATATTAAATTCTATGGCTGGTATAATAATAGCTCTTTGCATAATATCCGTTTGGTTCTGTCACTTATTGTATTGCCTTTTTTTCGTTTCGCCAATGAGTAATCTACCATTAACAATATTCCATTGCTTTTTTCAAGGTTATTTATTCACAGGTCTTTTTATTACTGCTCATGATGCAATGCATGGAACAGTTTCTAAAAACAGAAATGTCAATTATTTTATTGGCTTTTTAGCTTGTTTCCTTTTCGCAGGGCTATCGTACAAACGTTTAGTAGATTCTCATCAACTACACCACAAACATCCAACAGACGAAACTCTAGATCCAGATTTTCATCATTCGAATAACTTCTTTTTGTGGTTTATCTCGTTTATGATTAAATATACGACGGTCTCTCAATTGGTGATAATGGCTATTGTTTTTAATATTCTATTACTTTGGTTTCAGCAAAGTTCTATTCTTGTTTTTTGGGTAATTCCTTCGTTCATTGGAACAATTCAGTTATTCACTTTTGGTACTTATTTACCTCATAAAAAGCCACATACTTTAGGTATGGGACCTCACTTTGCTCGAAGTATCAAAAAGAATCATTTTTTAGCCATGATTACTTGTTATTTCTTTGGATACCATTCTGAACATCATCATTTCCCTCATTTACCTTGGTGGAAACTCTATTCAGTCAAGAATAATCAAATCAAATCAATATGAATAGTTTCCTTTTTGTAGTTTTGTTAGTTTTATCTTTTGAAGTAGCATATTCAAAAGATTTTCATATTAAAATTACAAAAGCAGAGTACAACTCTACATTTGAAGCTTTTTGTAAAGGAAAATTTGAAATAAAAAAATTCTATTCTTTCCCTAAGAAAGTTGAAAATTTACAATTATCTACAAAAAATTCCTTCCAAGATCGATTA
>JBDNFX010000407.1:0-14340 GCA_041689575.1 Kapaibacterium sp. (SeqCode) | reverse complement strand
GGGCTATGTTTTCTTGGATGCCAACGTGGGCAGAAGAATCCGTTTCAAAAGAAGGTGCAAAGCAAGCTCGTGGAATTATACTTATGTGTTTAGCACTTGGTGGTATTATTGGAGCATTTTTATCTGGTTTTATTGCTAATAAAATTGGTCGAAAACCAGTGATTCAATACGCCTTCTTTTCACTGTTTATCCTTTCTTTTGTTGTTTTTTATTATATTCAAACTTACAACATAGCATCAATAATTTCAACAGGGTTGATGGGAATTAGTATCGGTTTAGGGCAAGGTTCACTTTCAAGTTTTATACCTGAAATGTTTTCTACAAAAAATAGAGCATCTTCTACAGGATTATCTTTCAACTTAGGAAGAGTCATAACTGGAATTTGTGTTTTCTTTGTAGGAATACTCGTACCATTTTTTGGTGGTTTTGGAAACTCGATTTTAGCATTTTCAACCTTATTTATAGTTGGCTTATTTTTAACATTCTTTGTAAAAGAAACAAAGGATACTCAATTAACATAAATTTATAATGGCTCACATATCTACCCAAGCAGATTTACCTGGGATAAGAAGTTTATTTACATTTCGTCCTGAAACAGCAAAACCAATGCAAGAATTAGCACATGTTTTGCTACATTCTGATTCTACACTTACTCCGGGAGAACGAGAAATTATTGCAACATTTGTTTCTTCAAGAAATGAATGTGTGTTTTGTACTTTATCACATGCAGCGGCGGCACGAGCTCATTTAAAAGATGATGCTTCAATTGTTGATGATGTGTTACAAAGTGGTTCAAGTGCATTGTTAAGTGACAAGTTAAAAGCATTATTAATAATTGCAGGTAAAGTTCAAAAGGGTGGAAGAATTGTAACTGATGAAGATGTAGCTGCCGCTAAAAACTTAGGTGCTACTGATATGGAAATTCATGATACAGTTCTAATTGCTGCAGCTTTTAGTATGTTTAATCGCTATGTTGATGGATTGGCATCATTCACACCACAGAACCCTTCTGACTATGTAGAAATGGGTGAAAAAATGGCTTTGATGGGGTATTTTTCTCCTTCTAAATAACACTATTCCAAAAGAAAATATGGCACATATTCCAATTCGAGAAGGCTTAGCAGGTATTACTGGACTGTTAGAATATCGATTAGATTCTGCAAAACCAATTCGTGAGCTTACTCAAACATTAATGCGTGGCGATTCACCCCTTTCTTTTGCAGAAAGAGAATTGATTGCTACTTATGTTTCATTTTTAAATGAATGTACTTTTTGTACAAAAGCACACGAAGCAACTGCTCAAGTACTTTTTGAAGACGACACAATTATTGATTCAGTAAAATGGAATTTTAACAAAGCACCCATTTCTGATAAATTGAAATCTTTATTGATTATTGCTCAGAAGATTCAACAAAGTGGAAAATCTGTAACTGTAAATGATATTGAGTTATCTAAGAATTTCGGTGCTACGGATATTGAAATTCACGATACTGTTCTAATTTCTTCTTTGTTTTGTTTGTACAATCGTTATGTAGACGGATTAGCAAGTTGGACACCAGAAGACGATGGGTTCTATAAAAAACTAGCTGAACGGTTAGTTTCTCAAGGTTATACTGGAACAACAGAACCTATAGTACATTCTGAATAACTACTTTTTTTACATTTCTTTACTTTTTATATGTCATACATATCTGTTCCTGAAGGACAACCTGGTATTCGTGGACTGATGATGTTTCGTCCTGAAACAGCAAAAGCTTTAAATCTTTTAGTTGAAGAATTGTTACAAATTGACAATGGACTTTCAAAAGGTGAAAGAGAAATCATAGCAACCTACATTTCTACATTGAACGATTGTTTGTATTGCAGATCAGTACATGGTGCAATTGCAAAATATCACTGCGAGGGCGATGAAAAATTTGTTTTAGATGCAGTAACTGCTCCCGAAAACTCTCAACTTTCTGCTAAAATGAAATCACTTTTGGCAATTGCAAAAGAAGTTCAAAAACATGGTCAGAATGTAAAACAATCACACATTGATGAAGCAAGAAACAATGGTGCAACAGATTTAGAATTACACGATACAGTTTTGATAGCTGCAGCATTTTGTATGTTCAATCGGTATGTCGATGGGTTAGGGACTATTCAACCTACTGACAAATCGATATATGATTCTATTGGAAAACAGAGATCAGAAGAAGGATATCTAACAAAACCTGTTGTTATTAAACCATAAATACCAAAAATCAGATTTTTTAAACTCTTCCTAAAACTCTTTACTATGAAAACTGTTTTTATACTAATTTTTAGTTTCATTTCTTTTACTCAGTTACTTTCTCAAAGTGCAATAAAAGGTTTTACAAAAGATAAACTTACTAAAACTCCAATTGAAGGGGTTAGAATTGCATTGTCGAATTCAAACAAAGGTACAATTTCTCAAAAGAATGGTGAATTTATAATTCCTAACCTAAAACCTGGGAATTACAACCTTTCTATATCATATTTAGGATATAAAAAAATTGATATTCCAAATGTTTTAGTAATTGATGGACAGAATCTTAATTTGACAATTGAGTTAGAAGAATTGGTTTCAAAACTAACTGAAGAAGTAGTAGTTTATGGAGCCTCAAAACGTAAAGAATTGGCAAAGAATACTCCAGCAGCTGTTACTGCATTAAATCAATTGGAAATTCAAAAAGCTTCTCGAACCAATCAAATTGGGAATGCTCTTGAAGGACAAATAGGAGTTGATATTACACGTAGTGGTAATTCGGATTTTCAAGTAAATTCTCGTGGTTTTAATAATTCTACAAATAGAAGAATTCTTATTTTAATTGATGGACGAGATGTTGCTCTGCAACAAATTGGCGCACCTGAATGGAATTCATTTGCATATCCTATTGAAGATTTTCAGAACATTGAGTTAATTCGTGGACCTTCTGCAGCACTTTATGGACCCAACGCCTTCAATGGCGTACTAAATCTTCGAACTTTTGCACCTAAGGATGTTGTTGGTACTAAAGTCTCAGTTTTAGGTGGTGATTATAACACGTATAGAGCTGATGTTCGCCATGCTGGAGTAATTGACGATTTTTCGTATCGAATAAATGTTGGGACAATGGGTTCTAAAAATTTGAATAAAGATAGAAAAAGTACTTCGTCTGATTCATTACAACGATTATCAGATAGCATTAGAATAGTGAATGAAGGTTATGAGTCATTATGGCCAAATAGTATAGAACAAAATGGAATTTCAGACAATCAACGAAATTCATTTTCACATTACGGTGTAGTGAGATTAGATTATCAAATACAGAATAATACTCATATTGAATCAGAATTTGGATATACATTGTTTGGTAATGAAATTATGTTAGCCGGTGCTGGAAGAATTTATGTTCCAAAAACTAGTAAAAAGTTTGGAAGAGTAAAGTTTGTATCGGAAAAATTCCAAGCAAATGCTACTTATAATGACAGAAATACCATTGATACAATGAGAATACTTGCTGCACCTCCCGGAACTATTATTCTCGATCATGCTTTTGACGTTAATGTAGATCTTCAATATAATGAAACAATTTTCGATGAGTTGTTACTCACAAGCGGCGTTCAAGGACAGTATTTGAGTGTAGATTCTAAAAATACAGTCTTCCAAAATACAATTGATGCAAATTTTTTAGGTGCTTATGCACAATTAGATTACAAACCTTCTTCAATGTTTCGTTTAATCGGATCTGCAAGAGTGGATTATGCGTCTATTCATACAACTCAATTTTCACCTAGAATTTCTGCAATTTTTACTCCCGATGCTAACCATTCAATTCGTTTAACGGGTGGTAGAGCTTTTCAACGACCAAATTTTTCAGAATTATTCCGAAGATATAATTTCAGACCAGCCTTTGGTGCAATGGGTCCAGTTAATTTTAGACCGATTCAAGCTTCTGTTAATCAATATCTTTCTGAGCTAACTGGAACTCAACAAAATGTTGATTTGCAATTGTTTTCAAATTCTGCTCCACAAGGTTCAATATCAGGAATCCAACCAATATCATTAGGTTTAGGAAATTCTTCGTTATCGGTTGAATCTGTTAACTCATATGAGTTTGGATATAAAGGAGTAATTTCAAATCAACTTTCAATAACAGTTGAAGCATATTATTCTCGTTTACAAAATTTTATTTCAGGCTTTTTACCTGGAGCAAATGAACAATTTACTAGTTGGAGTTCATCAAGTTCATTATCACCTGAACTTAAACAGTATGCTTCAGTTATTGATTCAATAGTGTATAGTGTTTTACCAACTGATTTTGATAAATCACGTTTGTCCACTGTTGATGGTAAACCTACTTTTGTAATTTCAAATGCAAATATTGGTTTAATTGAAAACTTTGGAATTGATGCAGGAGTATCGTATTTTTTGACAAGAAACATTGAATTACAAGCTAACTATTCTTATTTTGGATATAATTTGATAGATGCAAAAACAACAAATCCCTTTTTACAATCAGGATTTCAACTCATTTCTCCAAACACTTCTCCAAATAGAGTTAACTTATCTGCATCATACACAGAACCTCGATTATTTGATATTTCAGTTCAATATCGATATGTTGATTCATTCATTTGGTTAGCAGGAGATTTTCGTGGAGAAGTACCTTCGTATGGAATTGTAAATATTAATGGTGGTTATCAAGTCTTAGATAATATGAAAGTTGGTTTTTCTATCTATAATTTGTTTAACGTTAAACACTTTCAAATACTAGGTGGAACCTTAATTCCAAGATTAACAAATGTTTCAGCAACCTATACGTTTTAATAATTTTAAGTGAATTTTAATCTCTATTCAAAATCCTAATACTCAAGCTTGGTATTTCTCACTCTGGAGTATACCAAGTTTTTTTATATTTGAAACTTTTAACTATGTTACTAAATCTAATTTTCCTTTTCCTTGTTGGTTTATTTTCAATTCCTAGTTTATTAATTTCACAGCCACTTTTTCAAACAATGTCTCCGGAACAAACTGGAATTTCTGTTAGAAACGATGTAATAGAATCGCAACGTTATAATTATGGAAATGCTATGCAACTCTATATGGGTGGTGGTGTAGCAATTGGAGATTTGAACAACGATGGACTACCAGATATTGTAATTGCTAATACGTTTAACCCAAATTCTATTTATTTAAATAAAGGGAACTTTCGTTTTGAAGATGTTACAGAAAAATCTGGATTAATTCAAAATGATTCCCTTCTTTTTATGGGAGTTTCACTTTTCGATATAGATGGAGATTCTGATTTAGATATCTATTTTAGTACGATTGCAGGAAAGAACCAATTGTATTTAAACAACGGAGATGCTACTTTTACAGAAGTTAGTGAAAAATTTGGTTTAAAAGGTGTAAATCTTAGTATTCATATTGCACTAATAGATTATGATCTTGATGGAGATTTAGATATTTATCTTGTTGTAAACGGGACAACTAGAATTTCAGCATATATAAACCCTGGAAATACGGATAAATTTTATAGAAATGATGGTGGTGGGACTTTCACAGACGTTTCTACTGAAGTTGGTATTGCAGATAAAGGTTATTCTTTAAGTGCATCTGTAAGTGACTTAAATTTAGATGGATATCCAGATATTTTTGTTGCAAATGATTTTGAAGAACCCGATATAATATACATCAACAATCGAAACGGGACATTTTCTCGTAGAGAAAAAACTATGCTTCGTAATTCAGCAATATTTGCAATGGGTTCAGATATAGCAGATTTTAATAACGATTTACTCCCTGATATTATTAGTGTTGATATGTTAATGGAATCACATCAACGTAGAACTACGCAAATTACAACTCTATCTCAATACGGACCATATTTCGATTCAACCCAATTAATGAGAAACTGTCTTAACCTGAACCGTGGGAATGGAAAATTTAGCGATGTATGTTTTATAGCCGGAATTGCTGCTACGGATTGGAGTTGGGCATCCTTTTTTTGTGACTTTAATAACGATGCACGTAAAGATCTGATAATTGTAAATGGTTACAAAAGAGATGTAAATGATTTAGATGCAAATAGGTATGTCAAACAAGGTGAATCCTTTTTTAACATCTACGACAAATTACCTGTTGTACAAATGCAAAATTTTGTTTTTGAAAATTTAGGTGGATTACGTTTTCAAAACCGAATTGAAGACTGGGGATTAACGCAAAGAGTGAACTCTAATGGAGCTGCTGTAGGAGATTTAGATTTAGATGGTGATCTTGATTTGGTTATTATGGTTATTGACTCTTTTCCATTAGTTTATAAAAACACTTCAATTGAAAGAAAAATTGGTGGTAATTTCTTACGACTGAAATTTAAGGGATATAATCAAAATACTCAAGGAGTTGGAACCAAGGTAACTATTTTTCATAATGGAAACCACCAAATGCAGGAACATTATCAGAATAGAGGTTATATTTCTTGTTCTGAAAATATTATGCATTTTGGAACTGGTAAAGATGAAAAAATAGATTCAATGTATGTTCTTTGGCAGACCGGAAAAAGACAAAGATTATATAATGTAGCTGTTAATACAGTTCACACACTGTTACAATCAGATGCAAATGAAGACAATCCTATTATACCAAAATACAACACACCTTTACTTCGCGAATTACCTCCTTCTATATTATCTTACAAACACAAAGAAAACTTTTTTGATGATTTTAAAAGAGAACGATTACTTCCAAACCGTTTATCTATGAATGGACCATCAGTTGCTGTTGGAGATATAAATGGTGATGGTTTAGATGATGTCTATATTGGAGGACCTCGCTATAAAAGTGGAGAATTATTTACACAGTCGAAAAATGGAAATTTTGTTTCTTCAGAACAAATAGTTTTTGAAAACGACAAAGATGCTGAAGATCAAGGAGCAATATTTTTTGATGCAGACGGAGATGGTGACCTCGATTTATATGTCGCTAGTGGCGGTAATGAAGCAAGTATAGACGATGAATTTTTTCAAGATAGATTATATATCAATAATGGAAAAGGTCAGTTTAGGAAGTCAAATTCACTACCAAAATATTTAACAGCAACTTCAACAGTAGTAGCTGCTGATTATGATATGGATGGTGATTTGGACTTATTTGTTGGTGGACGTTTGGTACCTGGAAGATACCCAATGGCACCCAAAAGTTATATTTTAGAAAATAATAAGGGTGTATTTAAAGATGTAACATCAAAAGTTTGTCCTGTACTTTCAGATGTAGGTATGATTACCTCAGCCCTTTGGTCAGATTACGATAATAATGGTATTCTGGATTTGATTATTACGGGTGAATGGTCGACAATTCGCTTCTTTAAAAATAATGGGAAGTCCTTTACAGAAACTACAAAAAAAACAGGAACTCAGAATTTGAATGGTTGGTGGAATTCAATTACGGGAACTGATTTAGATAATGATGGAGATATAGATTACATTGTTGGAAATCTTGGTTTAAATACTTGGTATCATGCTTCTGAAAAAGAACCTTTAGAATGTTTTACTAAGGATTTTGACAATAATACAAGTTTAGATATTTTTCTTACATACTATCAAAATGGAAAAAGATATCCAGTAGTGGGAAAACAAGAATTCACATTACAAATACCTTCTTATAACAAAATATATACAACATTCCATAAGTATTCAAAAGAAACAATTGAAGATATTTTCACAAAAGAGCAATTAGAAAGTGCTTATCATTTGAAAGCAACAACTTTGGAATCAATCATTCTTAGAAATAATGGGAATGGTACCTTCACAAAAGAAATATTACCTGAAATTGCTCAAATTTCTCCTATTTATGGAATTGTAACAGAAGATTTTAACGAAGATGGGTACCAAGATATACTTTTAGCAGGTAATTTTAGTGGTCCTTCCCCTGATATGGTTCATTATAATGCCGGTTTAGGTTTGCTTTTATTAAATGATGGAAAGGGTAAATTTATTCCTTTAGAACCTAATGAATCTGGCGTTAATTTAGGTGGCAATGTAAAAGGGATGGCTTTAATGCCTTCTATTCCTACGAATTCTTTCATTTGTATTGTTGGAAATCATTCTATATGTGCTCAAATATTAGAAAAGAATTTTCTTAGTTCTTCGTCTAAGGTATTTCAAATAGCTCATTCTTTAAAAGCTACGAAAGCAATTCTTACCTTCAAGAATGGTACTAAGAGAATTCAAGAATTCTATTATGGAAACGGCTTTTTATCACAACAAGCTTCCTATGTATTCGCAACATCTGAATGCTTACAGATAGATTTGTTTTCTGGCTCTAAATTACTTCAAACTATAAAAACAAAATAATTATGAAATTTGTGATATCCTTCCTTATAGGAATAATGTTCATTTCCAATGTAGTCATTGCATCGGAATCAAAACACACAGGTAACGAAAATCCGAAATTCCTCCACGATTGGAATGCTGTTACAATTGAAATTAATATTGATGATGGGTTTTTACCACCAGTAGCTGCTAGAAACCACGCTTATACTAATATTGCCGCTTATGAAGCAGGTAGACATTATAATCCTAATAAATATCCAAGTTTCGAAAAGAAATTAAATGGATTATCAGGAGTTCCAATTCCACAAAAGAAAATAAAATACAACTATCATTTTGCTTCTGCTTATGCATTTCATACAGTCGCTAAAGCATTAATGTATAGAACAACTTCTTGTGATAGTCTTATAAAAGCACAACACGAATTTTTAAGTTCTACAAATTCAAATGATGTATTAGAAATGTCTAAGGAATATGGGATATCAGTGGGTAAACATATTCTTCAATGGGCAAGAAAAGATAATTATGTTGAAATGCTTGCCAAAAAAGATTTCGAATGGCCCAAAGGTGAAGGTAATTGGGTACCTACTCCCCCAAGTTTTTTGGAACCTGTACTGCCTTATTTATCTACTATGAGAACATTTGTTTTAAAAGAACCTTCTCAATTTAAACCTGCTCCTCCACTAACGTTTAGTAAAGACAAAAATTCTGAATTTTATAAACAAATGATTGAAGTTTATGAATTGTCAAAAACTGTAGATGAAGAAAAAAAGATGGTTGCCTGGTATTGGAACTGTTTACCTGTTTCAAACAAATGGGATGGACATAGGATGTACAATAATCGCCAAATGAATCCTGGTGGACATTGGGTTGCAATTACTAGAGTAGTAGCTATAGAGCAAGATATTGACTTCCTTTCCTCTGCAATTGCATATTGTGCTGTCAGTTGTGCTCAATTTGATAGTTTTCTTTCTTGCTGGGCTGAAAAATATCGTTCAAATACTATTAGACCTATAACTTTTATTAAACGCCACATAGACCCAACGTGGGAAGGTGTTTTAGAAACTCCATCTTTCCCTGAACATACGTCTGCACACAGCACAATTTCAGCTGCAAATGCTGAAGTGCTAACTACTTTGTTTGGAAATATTCCATTTACAGACAATTCCGAAATGCCATTTGGCTTGCCTTCGAGAAATTTTAAATCTTTTTTAGATGCTGCTAATGAAGTTTCAATTTCAAGAATGTACGGTGGAATTCATTTGACTCATGGCTGTGAAGAAGGTCAAAAAGTAGGAACTTCTATTGGGAAATATATAGTGAAAAAATTGAATTTGAAGAAATTTTGATTTTCTTTCAATCTAAAATACACAAAGAAAAAGCCTTTCAATGAAGGGCTTTTTCTTTGATAACTAACCGTTCTGTGTTAACGAGGAATTTCAATTCTAGCAACAATTTCTTTCACTATATCCGTTGCGCTTATTCCTTCCATTTCCTTTTCTGGGGAAACTATAATTCTATGTCGTAAAACTGCAGGAGTTAAATCAATTATATCTTCAGGGGTAACAAAGTCTCTTCCACGTATTCCAGCTAAGGCTCTTGAACCGTTTAACAATGCTAACGATGCACGAGGTGAAGCTCCCAGAGTAATTGAAGGGTGGTTCCTTGTAGTTTGAACAATGGTAGTAATGAAGTCTAACAATTTTTCTTCAATAATAATTTTTCCGACAGTTTCTTGAGCATTTTGTAGTTCAGCAGGAGTTACAACAGGTTTTACTGATTCTATAGAAGTATGAGCAATTCCTTTTAAAACATTTGACAAAATTGTTATCTCATCTTCTTTTGAAGGATATGTTGGTTCAATTTTAACAAAAAAGCGGTCCAACTGTGCCTCTGGTAATCTATACGTTCCTTCTTGATCGATTGGGTTTTGAGTTGCCACAATAAAGAAAGGATTTCCTAGTAAATAAGTTTCACCATCAAATGAAACTTGACGTTCTTCCATTACTTCAAATAGTGCAGCCTGAGTTTTTGCAGGAGCTCTATTTACTTCATCAATGAGAACAATATTTGAAAATATAGGACCTTTTCTATATGAAAAAGTTGCATCCTTAGGATTATATATTGAAGTACCTAAAACATCTGAAGGCATTAAATCTGGTGTAAACTGAATTCTTGAAAAGTCTGTGTCAATTGATTTTGATAATAATTTTGCAGTTAAAGTTTTTGCTATTCCGGGTACTCCTTCAATAAGGATATGTCCTTTCGACAAAACTGCTACTATCATTAACTCAACCATTTGTTCTTGACCAATAACAATAGTCGCAATTTGTTTTTTAATTGCATCTGCAAATGATTTTACATTTTGTAGGTCTAATCGAGTCGTAAACTGATCCATTTATTTATCCTTTATTCTACTTCGTAGGCAAATCGTAATTTTTTTGAAATTTCATCTGGAAGTGACGGAATGGTGTCTCTTGGTACTAAAAACGATGCAAGTGAACCAAAATCATCAAATATTCTTTGTGCAGATACTGTACGTAAAAGGTAATCAGAACCACTTGAACCACCAGTGCCAATTTTTTTACCTATCATTTTAGAAACCATTTTAAAATGATTAAACCTCCAAACTGACAATGCATTATCTACTTCTATAACGGTTTGAAGTAACAAAAATGGAAGTTGTAATAAAGGATAATCTGAATACAAACTGATAAACAAAAATGCTTGAGTTGCTTTAAAAGATAAACGTCTTGAACCATCATCAATGTGTTTTTGATATAATGGTTCTTCAAACAGCGAAAGAAAACTTTCTTTTAGTTCGTCAATTTGTTTAATTCGTTTTGTATATTCTTCTTCATTATCATTGAGTTCTCGTGCATTCACTCTATCTTTTTCAATCATTGTTAAAAGAGTTTCTTTATACTCTTGACTAAACGAATACGTATTTAATTGAAGGAATGGCATATTTTCTAACCATTGTTCAACACAACTAAACATTGAGTGCGAATTTCTTGCATTTTCTAACAGTTGAAGATCATCTTGTTTAAGTGCATTTTCGAAATGTTTATTTATTCTTGCATCGAATTTTAAACCAAGTTTTGTTTCTAATAGACGAAATTGAAATGATTGAAACCCACTCGCAGGATTTAGAAAATTTCTAAAATCTGTAAAATTCAAAGGTGTCATCGTTTCTAAAATTTCAAATTGACCAGTAACAAAAGTGATAATCTGTTTAACACGTCCCATTCTTTGATAGCAAATACTAATATCCTGTTCAGGAACATACTTTTTTGAAAGCAATGAAATAACAGAATCTACATCAAACAATACTTGTTTAAACCACAATTCAAAAGCTTGATGAGTAATAATAAATAACATCTCATCGTGAGCATGTTTATTAAACTTATCACTTTCTAATTCTTGCGCTGAGAGTAATTTATCTAAACCAAGATAATCAAAATAATGAAGTCCTTTTTGCATAGTAAGTCCTATAATTGTTCAAGAATTTCTACCGCCATTGAATACCGTTTAAATGGTGGCATCATGTAAATTCCACTTACGGAATTTTTAACTTTCTTAACGAAATCTACCGCTAAATCAACACCAATTTTAGATGCTAATTCTGTAGAATCTCCTGCAGTGGCTAACTTTTTTCTCACCCATTCTGGAACAGTCATTCCTGGAACTTCATAGTGTAAAAATTCAGCGTGTCGAACTGTACGAAGTGGAATAACTCCCAAAATAACTTTAATGGGAATAGATTCAATTTTTTTCAAAAATACTTCTAACAAATCTTGGTCGAATAAAGGTTGAGTAAATGTTACTGTAGCACCAGATTCTGCCTTTTTCCACAATCTATCAACTTCTCTATCTAAATCTTCTGCAACTGGGTTAGCTCCGCAGGATATAAGGAAAGTCGTTTTCTTTCCAATTGGATTACCCATCAAATCATTTGCATGATTCATATTATTCAACGATTTAATCAAACCAATAGAATCAACATCATATACAGAAGTTGCATTAGGATAATCTCCAATTTGAGCTGGATCGCCTGTTACTGCAAGAATGTTTTTAACATTCATTGCATAAGCACCAAGCAATTCTGATTGTAAACCAATCATATTTCGGTCACGACAGGCTAAATGTGTAATACATTCCATTGAAGTTTCAGATTGAACTATATGCGAAATAGCAATAGAACTCATTCGTAATCGCGCTCTTGCACCGTCGGAAATATTTACTGCATCTATTCCCTTGCCTTTAAGGTATTTTGCTCCTTCAAGGACCGAGGACATATCTAAACCACGAGGAATATCGAGTTCTACAGTGGAAAGAAACTTTTTATCTATGTTTTTGAGAAATTCTGAACGATTATCTTCTAAAGAATCGTTTAATTCTTCTTTTATAGTAGGCTTAACTTTTATCTCAGTTGTACCAATTGAACAATTTTTAACACTGTCTACAATTGCTTTAATATGTTCAACAGAAGCTCCACCATCTGCACCAACAATGCAAGCTCCATTTTGTACTATCTTCTTCACAACAGAAGCAACGTAGGTAGGGTCAGCATTATAGGTTGGTTGTCCATCGACCAAGGTTGGAATTCCAACATCAGGTAAAGATGCAAGTAACTGGTCTTTTGTACGGATTGATTGAATAATTGACAACATTCGTTGGGGACCAACTGTAGAGTTTGCTCCGAAGGCAGTTAAATCGTATTTTTTAAATCTATTAACAACATCTATTGGAAAAGAAGTTGACAGTAAAGCACCATCTTCGGGAAATGCCTTCATAGCAACTAATGGAGTATCTTTTGTTACAAACCGAACCGCTTCTATTGCAATTTCTAATTAAAGTACATCTATAAATGACTTAAGAAATAGAACATCGACACCACCATCTAATAGAGGGACAACCTGTTCTAAAACAGATCGCCGAACGTCTTCGTGTTGTAAAGTTCCAATAGGTGCTAAAAAACGTCCGGTTGGTCCAATTACACCAGCTACATATTTATGTTTCCTTGCTATTGAACGAGCTAACCAAACACCTTTTCGATTTAACTCGTAGACTTTATCGGAAAATCCGATCCGTTCTAATCCATATTTATTTGAAAAAAGGGTATTCGTTTGAAGAATATCTGAACCAGCATCTACAAATTCTTGATAGATTTGTTCAATGACGACTGGTTGCTTTAGATTGTAAATATCAGGAGGAGTTTCTGAAAATCCTCTTTGTTGTAACATTACTAATATGGAACCATCTGTTACTAAAACAGAGGTTCCAATTTTATCATTAAAATCGATTTTATGCATTTAAATTGTATCTGAATAAACAGAACTGGAAGAAGTAAAAGAAGGAGTTTCTTGATTTGGTTGTTCAACAAATGATTCAAATGAAAATTTGTTTCCATTAGAAAATATAAGGGCTATAGTTAGTACTAATAACCCAGCATCTTCGGCAATTTTACCCCATCCAACCTTTGTAGGTGCAATACCTTCTTGTGCAAAACAACCGCAATTTATATCCAAACCACGAAACATTGCAGATAGTATAGCCGCGATAAATACCACTAACATTCCAGAAGCTAAAAAAGCAGTTGCTTTAACTCTAATTCCAGAAATTAGAAATATACTACAAAGTAATTCTAACCAAGGTAATAACAATGCAGAAAAATTTACCAAATACACAGGTACTAAATGGTAATTGTTAATTGACTTTGCAAAAGCGTCTGGCATAGCAATTTTATCAATTGCTGCTACTAAAAATACTCCACCTACAACTAATCTTGCAATAAGTTGTAACAATGGATTATGAAGAAAAGCTTTCATTTTTTTACTTTTATATTGAACTAATTTACATAGCGTATCTGTAAAAATTCGGATTATTTATTAAACTTCTCTAAACACTCTCTCAAAGCAGTCATAAATTCATCAGCTTCAAGTGTTGATAAGGTTAGTGGAGGCAGAATTCTAAGGACAGTTTGTGAAGTTGCATTTGAAATAACTCTTTTAGACAACAACATTT
>JBDNFX010000406.1:0-1723 GCA_041689575.1 Kapaibacterium sp. (SeqCode) | reverse complement strand
TTTACAATGGAATTATTTAGGATTCCATTGGCTCTTATATATAGTATATCTTTTCTTTTCTATCTCAGTATCAGTTATTGCACATAATCATAACCACGTACCAATCTGGAAAAAACGTTGGTTGAATATTATAACTGACTATTACATCACCTTGTTTTATGGCTTTCCAGCCTTCGGATGGGTGCCAACACATAATAAGAATCATCATAAGTATAATAATCGTGAAGGTGATTACACCCTTACATATAGATATAGTGAAAACAATTCTATAGGAACGCTTCTAACATACCCAACAGTAAGCGGGTATCACCAACAAAAACCAATTCGCGATTATTTACGACAATTATTCGCAACAAATAGAAAAACATTCTACATAGCTGTATTCCAATATGTTGCACTAGGACTTCAGTATCTCATAGCTTTTTGGCTTGATTGGCAGAAAGCCCTAGTATTTGTAGTAATACCTCAACAAGTAGCCTTATTTAGCGTTCTTATTTTTAATTACGTACAGCACGTACATGCAAACGAAGAATCAGAGTGGAATCATTCTCGGAATTTCGTCGGATTCCTGAACGTAATGCTTTTTAACAACGGGTATCATACAGTTCATCACGAAAAAGCAGGAATGCATTGGTCGAAACTAAAAGCCGAACACGAAAGAATTCAACATAACATAGATCCTTCACTCAATGAACAAAGTATGTGGGCATATTTGTTTAGAGTATACGTCTTTGGAATCTTCATACCAAAGTATCGAACAAAATCGATGCGATTAGAACGGTTGAATTAATAAAGATTAGTAAGTATTACAAAATAGTTACGATGAGAGGGCACCCATATTTCTAATTGGAAACGGAGTGTGGAGTAGTAGGTAGAAAAAAAAGCAAAAAAAAAGGTAGTTAGGTATTGCGGAATGAAAAAAAGGTGTTATATTTGTAGGCTATACACGAGTATGGTAACCGCAACTGACTGGATTTAAGTTCGAGGAGTTAGCGAAAGGAAGACAAACTTGAGGAAGCTGAAACACAAGTAATTAGTAGAAGATAGCAGGGAATGAAAAATTTTCTTGTTTTTTTTTCACAAAAATTTGGTGGAGTAAAAAAAAAGCCGTAAGTTTGTATCCCTTTTGAAAGGGGCTTCAATAGAGGAAACGAAGCGAGTACACTGAGAAGTGGAAAAGGCAGAGTGAGACTAAGGAAGTAAAGGAAGAAAGAAATGTTCTTTGAAAGCAGAAAGTAGCAAGTAGTACAAAAAGAAAATAAATTTCGAGGAAGAAACCCGCTTTACTTTGGTAAAGCAAGTCAAAACCCTGAAGAGTAAGTACACTTATGCGAGAATTATAGTACACACATTATAGAAATAAATTGAGTGTAGGTAATCAGCTCTTGTTCGAGATGAAAAAAAGAAATTTGATCATCTCTTACACGTTGAAGTTTAATTTAAAAATAATATACAACGGAGAGTTTGATCCTGGCTCAGGACGAACGCTGGCGGCATGCTTAACACATGCAAGTCTGGGGATGGCAACATCACCGGCGAACGGGTGAGTAACGCGTAGATAATCTGCCTCTATCTCCGGAATAACAGTTCTAACGGATTGCTAAAAACGGATGAGGCCCGAGTGGTCAAATGAAAAGGATAGAGATGAGTCTGCGTCTGATTAGCTAGTTGGAAGGGTAAAAGCCTCCCAAGGCGACGATCAGTAGCTGGTCTGAGAGGATGA
>JBDNFX010000405.1:0-6676 GCA_041689575.1 Kapaibacterium sp. (SeqCode) | reverse complement strand
CGCTTAAATTCTTTTTTGGCAATTTAGATTCGGATTCACCAACTTTAGACTTTTCAGGCAGTGTGTACTTTGAAGCGCGATCACTTCAAAAAAATACTTCCTCTTTGAAAATGGCGGGGTTATTATATAGAAAATCGGATAAAACAGTTTCTTTCGACGGTGCTCATCAACTTGGCGAACGAGGAACCTTTGTGTTGAATAAGTTAACCACAATTTCTTCTAGCGGTTCAAATCCACAATTTGTAGTTGAAGGATATGGAGATTTTTTACTAAGTCCTCAAAGTACTTCTAAAGCTAGAATAAAGATTGAAAATCAGAATAACCAATCGAGTATAGAATTGAAAGAAATTTCTGGTTTGTTTTCTCATTCTGAATCAGATCCAGTTTCATTAATTCAAAGTTCTTCGGAATTTCTCTTTCAGAATGCGTCATTTGTCTTAAATGAATATGGAATTGAAGCCACGAATGGTGTTACATTTTCAAGCATAATGGGAAAAGATGGAAAAGATAAAGGTTTTCTTGCAGTGCAGAACAAAGCAAGTACGACATTCTTATTTGATATAAATTCAATCAATGGATTTTATACCAAATCCGATGTTACTGGAACTATTATTGCTTCATACGACGATGATCCTTGTACTCAATGGGGAACATTAAAAGGGATTTCCCCAAATGAAGCCCTAAAATCTAATATAAAAGACGCATCAATAGCGACATTTTCTGTAGGTGAAATTTCAGATTGTGGTACTTCACTAAGTGCAAAACAACAAGGGACATATTCTCTTTGTATTTCAACCTCGAAAAATCAACTTCTTTGTCCAACTCCGACTACATTGTTTGCAAAAACTTCTTCAATAAACTATTCGATGGGTTCATGTGATGAATGTATGCAATTTGAAAAAAGTATTCAAAATTCTTCTAAAAAGTTAGTTAACCCTAATCCAAAATTAGTAGTTGTCGATCAATATCCTAAAAAGGGGACTATTAATGCAGACCCTACATTGCCTATTGATTTCAGATATTCTGTCAGTCAAGTAAAAAAAACAAATACAAATATAACTGTTCCAGGAGTAGTGTTAGAATTTAAAGAAAATGAAAATGCTCAATTCGAAGTTGATTCACTTTCCTTTAACATATATTCTGTAGTAAATGGAAATGAAGTTGCTCTTAAATCTCAATTAATGTATCAATTTACTATTTGCACTGAGTATAGAAGTATTTTCAATATTGTTTTGCGAAATACAAAAACTACAGAAAAAATTGTACTTGCAGATACAACTCAATGGCGAACATCAACATTCTCTAAAACTCAAGTAGCTTCTTCAAAAGTAGTATTCGAACCATCAGATGCAAGTTCAAGAGTAAGGGTGATTACTTCACCAGATGGAAAACCGAATAGTTCAAATACTTCTTTGATGCAAAATCTTACATTCTTCCGTTCAGATATTGTTTCCAAAGAATCTATTATTCCAAACAATATCATAGCTGGATCTATTCAATTAGCTTCAACTGTAAGCAAGAAAACTGAGATTACTGCTATTCCTCTTTCAACGTACTGCGAAACTGAACCAATGTTAGGTATTACTGCATACCCGAAAATACTTAATGGAATGATTCAAAGTTTACAACTTGAAAACAATCAAGTTATATTAGAAGCACTGAATATTCCAGAAGGTATAGAATTTACAGTAGAAGTAAATAACTTTTGTAATAACGAGCCAGTTAATTCAGTTTCGAAAACATTTTACTCAGAATCCCCAAATTCAGAAAATAAAATACTACAACATATCTTTTTAGAATCAATAGTTGGTTCATTTAAAAATGTATGTCCACAAAATGGATATACAATTACTATTTCATTCCCCTCACAATTTAAAATTGAATCGAAATGCCTAAAAGTGGGCGTAGCTCCTGAATGTACTTCTTTACGTAGGGAGTAAAAAATGAAGCATTCGTTTGCCTTTCTCATATTGTTTCTTTTTGTACCTTCCTTTGCCACTTCTCAAATAGAAGACTGTTATTTATGGGCAAATCCTGACCAAGATGGTATTATTCTTCGTTGGACGTTTTGCATTGATTCTGTTTTGCCTTCGAATAGTTATAGTGTCTTACGCAGAGAAAAAAATCAATCCGACTTTAGAGAAGTTGGCAATACTAATGCTATTCAGGCTGCAAAATGGAAAGAATATTCAAATATTTCTGCAAATACGCTTGACACAATTAACCGTATGGTAGAAATTTGTTCTGATTCCCGTCGTCCCGGTGATATTCGTAAAAAAGCATACAAAAGTTTACAAAAATTGCATCTACTTCGCCCAGAATTATATTCACGATTATTCGGATTGTCTTTTACGGATACTACAGCACTATCAAATAAAACATATGATTATAAAATTGAATACAATGGTAAAGAATTAAGTACTTTAGAAAACATTTCTTTACGATATTTAGAAGCAAAGACGGTACGAAGTTTTCAGGTTTTTCCGTTAAGAAATGCAATTCGTTTGCAATGGAAATTGTTTAACGATTTTCCTCGCGGAATTTTAGGGTATATAGTTTATAAAAAGTCACCAAATACTATAGATTTTATTCGTCAGCCCCAAGTTCATTATGTTTATTCTGTTACAAATAGTGAATTGTTTGATTTTTCTATTGAAGATAGAAACGTTATTGCTGGTAATAGGTATACGTATGCAGTTACGCCAATAGATGTATTTGGCAGAGAGGGCTTGCGTTCAGACACAATGTCTGTTGTTCCACGAAGCGAAGATGAAGAAAAAATTCCGAATAATATTTCCATTTCCTTTATTGGCGATAGCGTGTTATTAACTTGGGAAAAACCGCTAATAGCTTCATTTTCAGGATATCATATTTATCGTTACCCATCTGAGAATAAAGAAGAAAAGATTAGAATTACTAAGAATGTACTTTCTGCAGACACAAAAAGTTTTGTAGACAAACCGATGGGTATTTTAACAGACTATTTATCCTATGTTATTACAACAATTTCTCAGAATGGTGTAGAATCTTCAAGTGCTGCTGAACAAACTGTACTCTTTCCAGACAACATAGACCCTGATATGCCTTCGTTCATAACAACGTATGGAATTAGACGAGGAATTGTGCTTTCGTGGCAACGATCAAAATCTAAAGATGTAGTAGGATATGAATTATTCCGTTCAGAAAATGAAGAAGGTGATTTTTACCCAGTAGAACTTGATATGGTTAAAGATACTTTCTATGTTGACATAATCCCTTCGAATCAAGAAAATACAACTTTTTGGTATCAAGTAAGAGCGGTAGATAAAAATGGAAATAAAAGTTCATTAACCTTAGTTACTCCCGGTTATGTCGTAAGTAAAAATGCTCCTAAGCCTGTCGTATTGAACGATGCATATATTCGTGACAATAAAGTAGTTTTGCATTGGAATGCAAGTTCTAAAGATGTGAATCGTGGATTTTGGGTCAATCGATACAACGACACAACGTATTCACCAATTACCATCAACTCAGCATATATAATTGGAAACGATTATATTGACTCTTCATTACTGAAAAAACAACAGTATTGGTATGAAATCATATCTGTGGATAGTAATTATAACTATTCATTACCATCAAATAAAATAGCAGTCGATTTACGATATTCCACAGCTTCAAATTCTACTTTGATTGATACTGTAATAGTTGAACTAGATTCAGTGAGAATTTTCTTTACAAATGAAACTATCAATGCAGATATTGAGTTTTTAGTCGAACTATCAAAAAACAAGTCAGAGTTTGAAGCACTTTCTGTTGTTAAACCCCAAGGAACTAAATTCTATACATTCCCAATAAATCAAAAAAATCAAGTGCTAGTTCTCCGAATTCGTAAAAGAGACAGTTTCTCACCATGGCAAAAACCTGAAGATTCATACACAATAACAATACTGAACGGAAGCACTGAATAATCGTTGTAGAAGAAATATTTGTAAAAGATACTTTTTTATTTTATATTGTGTTCTATAGGAATAAAAGTATATTCCTTTACTAAATTAAGAAGTGTATTTAAAACGTTTATGTCACAGACAATACGTGTTAAAATTGGCGATGCAGAATATTCCCTTCGCGGAAATGATGAAGATAAAATTCGTCGTTCCGCTCAAGAAGTAGATTCTCAATTTACATTACTACGAAACTCATTAAACGAACAATCAACAGTTACTCTTTCAATATTATCAGCACTCAATCTTGCAGAAAAATACCACGAAGGGAAATCGCAATTAGAGGTTAATATACAATATATGGACTCAGAACTCCGAAAAATGAAGTCTTATGTTAGTCAAGTTTTAGCTGGAAGAAATACGAATAATACAGATGTTTAAACAACAATTTGATTCTATTTTCTTTCTCATTGTTAAATTTTAGGTGATTCCTGTAATCATTGCCCAATTTTGTCCCGTCTTTGATACAATTTTTTTAAGTATCAGAATAAAAGCCACATCATGGCTCGTAGATGTTGCACGTAAAAATGAAAGAACTATAAGTTTTTACTAATAGGGATCATGACTCTAATTATAAATTACAGGCCTCACCCTTAAATGGGAACTGTTAAAAGTTCAGTGGAAGTAAAATATAGTTAGGCGGAAACCCACTGTGTTTCATTGGGGTTCTTTCATAGTACCAATACATCTCGTAGTAATACGAAAAATACGATTTCTTGATGTGGCCCTTTTGTTACTTAAATGATCAGGAGGTTCAATATGGATGTTACTGTAATAGTCGTTGGGACTATTTTGGGGATTATACTTGGCTTTGTAGCTTTCTTTCTTGGATCGAAAAGTTCCGTTGGTTCCAAATTAAAAGAAGCTCAAGAAGAAGCTAAGCGTATAGTTGATGAAGCGGGGAAAGAAGCCCGAAATGAAAAAAAAGAGCGAATGCTCGAAGTTAAAGAAGAATGGCATCAGAAAAAACAAGAATTTGAAAACGAGTATCAAGCTAAGAAAAACAAATTAAACGGTCTTGAAAAAAACATTAAATCTCGTGAAGATTCAGTAAATTCTAAATTAGAAGTTATTGGTAAAAAAGAACGTCAAATGCAGTTACTTGAAAAAGAAATTCTTCAAAAAACTGTTACTGTTTCTAATAAACTTGAAGAAGCACAACAACTTCAAACAGAACAAACAAATCGTTTAGAACGAATCACTGGTATGTCTCGCGAAGATGCAAAAAAATTCCTCATTGAAAATATGATGAACGACGCAAAACTTGAGGCTGCTCAGCAAATTAAAGATATCCGTGACGAATCGAAACTTGCTGCTCAAAAAGAATCACAAAAAATTGTTATTCAGGCTATTCAACGTACTGCCTCCGACCACACGCAGGACAATTCTGTTTCTGTTGTACACCTTGCTTCTGAAGAAATGAAAGGGCGAATTATTGGCCGTGAAGGTCGAAACATTCGTGCTTTTGAAGCGGCTACGGGTATTGATTTAATTATTGACGATACTCCAGAAGCGGTTGTCGTGTCTGGGTTTGATCAATTCCGTAGAGAAGTTGCAAAAGTTGCTTTAGAAAAGTTAATGACTGATGGGCGTATTCATCCGGCTCGTATTGAAGAGGTTGTAGAAAAAACTCGTCAAGAATTAGAAATTGAAATTGTTCGTATTGGTGAAAATACTGCTTTGGAAATGGGAATTCATAATCTCCACCCAGAATTAGTAAAATACGTCGGGAAAATGCGTTACCGTTCAAGTTATGGACAAAATTTGCTAAAACACTCCATTGAAGTATCGTATCTTTGTGGAATTATGGCATCTGAACTTGGTTTAGATGTTCATATGGCAAAACGAGCTGCACTTTTACACGATATTGGTAAATGTGTCGACCGTAATACTGAAGGTCCACACGCAATATTAGGTTACGAACTTGCGAAAAAGTACAAAGAACATCATTTAGTATGTAATGCTATTGGTGCTCACCATGACGAAATGGAAATGGAATCTCCTATTGCAGTGTTAGTTCAATCCGCCGATAGTATTTCAGGTTCAAGACCGGGAGCAAGAAGAGAATCACTTGAAAATTATGTAAAACGTTTAGAAAAATTAGAATCAATTGCACAAGGATTCGAAGGAGTTTCAAAAACTTACGCAATTCAAGCAGGTCGAGAAGTTCGGGTAATAGTTGAACCAGATAGAGTTGACGATTTAACAGCCGATACTCTTGCCCACGATATTGCAAGTAGAATTGAAAACGAAATGGAATACCCGGGACAAATAAAGGTAATGATTATTCGAGAACGACGCAGTATGGCAATTGCAAAATAACGAAATCCTAATCCCAAGTATTCGACTACTTGGGATTTTTTTAAGATAAATTACTACTTTTAACTTCCTTAGTCGTATTCAATTTGTTCTAGATGAATGTAAAACTGATGATGAATTGATTGTTACCTTAGAATAATTACAATTTTAAGCATACTTTTAGATTGATGTGGTTATTGTGTTATCTATTTTTTGTAAATTTGTAGTAAGAAGTATCTTTACTTCCAGACAGATATTTAAAAATTAGAAAATGATTGAAGTTCCTAAGCATATAGCAACCTTACAACCATACAAACCAGGAGCATCAGTTAAAGATATTCAAGCCCAATATGGTATTGAAACGTTGGTAAAACTCGCTTCGAATGAAAATCCTT
>JBDNFX010000404.1:0-1145 GCA_041689575.1 Kapaibacterium sp. (SeqCode) | reverse complement strand
TGGAATTTTCACAACAAAATCCGCTGCATACATTGTCCCTGCTACGAAATGTCGTTCTAACAAATCATTCAAAGATCCACGAATTACTTCAATAGAATATTGTTGGCAAAGCTCTACTACAGCATCGTCATTTTTTTCATTGCTCGTAGCAACAACAACAACTGTTGGAAGTTTTGCTAAGGATACTCTTTCCACCATCCGCACTAACAACGGTTTTTCTGCTAAGGGTAAAAACACCTTTCCCGGCAAACGAGTTGATGAACTTCTTGCTTGTATAACTACAACAAATTTTGGAGTAAGAGAATCGTTATGTTGCATTCGATATTCTGTTGAATCGATTTATGATTTTTTAAAAAAGGAACCTATTTTCTTTGGAACTAAATTCCAAAACCCCGTTAAAGACGAAAAAGAAGAAAAATTACTAGAAATTTGCCTTAGAGATTTTTCTAATAGTACTGTTTCTATCACTTTTGCTATGGTACTATTAGAAGTTCCGTTATTTTGAAGAGGTGTTAACCTTCTTAAAAAATCAACGTCAAATTCTGAATGGACTTCTTTTCCTAAAGCAATTCCTATATACACAACTGTAGAAAAACGAGTTATTAATATGTCGCAATTTGCAACCATGTGGTTTGTATTTCCAGATGTAAACACCAATGCATTTGGTGCCCATTTGTTTATTTCTGCAGTGCCTCTTATAAAATTTTCGTTGGGATGCAATTTGAAAATTAATTGTTTCCCTTTTGCTATTGCTAATGCCTTTTGAATAAACTTTTTACGGTTTTCATATTTATACGTTTCACGTGCATCGGAAGTAGCAACCAACACATAGTTTTTATGAGGAAAATCGTTATCTAAAAATTGTGAACAATGGTCAAAATTTGGGATTCCGGTGATACGTATTTTTTCAGGACGAACTCCCTTTTTAATAAAAAGTTCACGGTAACCTTCGGAAGCAACGCAAAATATATCGTACGCATCGGACAGGCCCGTTGTAGATGTTGACGCGTAATATCGAGGAATACTAAACCATTTCACAAGGTAATACATATAGTTTTCTGGGTCGGTCATTCCCTCTTGAATAAGAACTACTTTTTTATTGAGTATGTTTTTGGGAACAAAAATATCCTGAGATGTAATCACTA
>JBDNFX010000403.1:0-2721 GCA_041689575.1 Kapaibacterium sp. (SeqCode) | reverse complement strand
TAAAAGCCTTAGAAGAAATAGAGCTTAGTATTTCCTTAGTTGAAAAAAATCAAGAATACGAACACAATGTAATTTCTATACTAGAAACCTATAAAATGATATTGTTGGATTCATCAATGAATTCTACAATTATAGAAAAAATTAACTTAAATGTACTTGCAGAAAATGCAATCTTAGAAGTTTTCACAGATAGTAAAAAAGTATTTCTACGTGCCAAAGATAGAGTTCTTAGAGAAAGAACTGCAGATTTAGAACACATTCAAAATCAGTTAATTTCGTTCCTTCAAGCTCAATTCTCTGTAGATAATATTCCCAAAAATGCTGTTATTATAACAAATTCTATTTCACCCACTGATGTAATGCAGTTAACTGAAGCAGGAGTAAGTGCGCTCTTAACCGAGGTTGGGGGTATTGCCTCTCATACATCAATTTTAGCCAGATCGTTAAGTATACCTTCAGTAATTGCTTTAAAGGGGTTAATCAAAACTATTAAAACAGGGTCGCAGGTATTAGTCGATGGATATTCTGGAATTGTATATGTAAATCCCAAACCAGAAACTATTGCTAAATTTTCTGAACAACAAAAAAAAGAAGCAAGCTACAAAACTCGTTTACAGAAAATTGCTATACTTCCTGCATTAACGAAAGATCTTCATAAGATAAGAGTAAATGCAAATATTAATACATTGGAAGATGTTGATGAAGCTATGATGGCTGGTGCAGAAGGAATTGGTTTAGTTCGTTCAGAGAGTTTAGTATTAGCCTTAAACCGATATCCAACTGAAGAAGAACAATATAAATGGTATTTAGAAATATCGGAACGAGCATATCCAAAACCCGTTACTATTCGAGCTTTTGATGTAGGTTTTGATAAATTTACAAAAGGAATTGCTTATCAACAACCAAACCCTGCATTAGGAATAAGAGGAATTCGCTTTTTACAGCGAAATGAACAAATTTTTAAAACTCAGATTCGAGCTATTCTAAGAGCCTCTTGTCATAGAAACATTAAGTTACTAATTCCAATGATTTCTAGATTAGAAGAAGTTTTATATGCTCTTAAGATTATAGATCAGGCGAAACACTCTTTACGAAAAGATAATTTAGAATTTGACGCATTTACTCCCATTGGAATTATGGTCGAAACCCCTGCTGCAGCATTGATTGCAGATAAGTTATCCCAATATGTCGATTTTATAAGTATCGGTACAAATGACCTAACGCAATACACATTAGCTGCTGATAGAAATAATGATTTAGTTTCTGATATTTTTGATTATTTTGATCCTTCAGTATTACAATTGATAAAACTAACTATCAATGGTGCAAAAGCAAATAATATTCCAGTTGGAATTTGTGGCGAGTTTGCTGGACATTCTGCAGCAACTGAATTGTTAGTCGGGTTAGGTATTGAAGAATTAAGTGTAACTTCTCAAAGTGTATTAGAATTGAAAAGAAGAATTCGAAAAATTACATTGTATAATTCTGAAAGTTTGGCAAAAGAAGTTTTAAATTGTCTTTCTGCAAAGGAAGTTCGAAAAAAGATTTCGGTTATTAAACATAGTTCAAAAAAATGATACGATATATTAGATTATGGGGACATTTCTTTCTAAATTCACTTTCGAGAGAATTAGAATATAAAAGTCATTTTCTAATGATGTTATTTGTCGATGTTGTTTGGTATGCAACTCAAATTGGTTTGTTCGAAGTTATTTTCTTACATACAAACACTCTTGGTGGTTTTACAAAACCAGAAATGACTTTATTTTTGGGTGTATTTTTTTTATCGGATTCTATAAACGAACTTCTCTTTGCTAAGAATTTTTGGTCAATGTCTGAATATGTAACGAAAGGTGATTTAGATTTTTATTTAGTTAAACCAGTTTCAACAGTATTTTTAATACTATTTCGATATGTATATATTTCAGCAATGTTTAATATTATTGGCTGTTTTATTCTAATTGCAATCGGAATTTCAATGTTACCGTCAATTCCTTCGTCTTTAGATATTGGTAAATTTTTATTGGTTTTTATTGCTGGGAATAGTATATTGCTTTCATTACAAATTATTTTATCGGGTATAATTATTACCACTATAGCAGGTGAATCCATTGTGAATACATTTTATAGCACATTTCAGATTGCAGGAAAACCCGATACTATCTACAATTATTTTGTAAGGAAGTTTTTCTTTTACATATTTCCAATGTCATTAATTGCTTCGTTGCCTACAAAAACACTTTTGTCCCAAGTAGGATTTATAGAAGTATCGATTGCAGTTTTAATAGCTACTGTTTATTTTATAGGTGCTTCAAAGTTCTTTTTGTATTCATTGCGTAAATATTCTGGAGCAAGTGCATAATGGAAAAAACTTTTCGTTATAAATTAGATTTTTACTGGCAAACATTGCTTATTTATACAGTAATATTAATAGCGTATGCTCTTATAAGAGGAACTATAAACCTTAAGACGTTATCTATTAGTTTTCAAGACCCTTTAGTTGTTTTGCTTAGTATTTTTGTAGTTGTAACCTTTATATTTTTGGTCGTGAATTATATCCTTAAACGATCCATTACTGTAGGAAAAGATTTTATTCAGTTTTCAAATAGATTTCGAAAAAACAAGTTTGAACTCCCAGAGATAGAAAAGATATTTGTAACTTTTGAGAGTAGAATTAAAACTCGAGGAAGATTTACAATTATAAAGTTAAAAATAATAAAC
>JBDNFX010000402.1:0-13007 GCA_041689575.1 Kapaibacterium sp. (SeqCode) | reverse complement strand
TTTGTATTGCTACGTCGGTTCTATTTCTTTCATGTAAACCATCAACCGAAACTCCAAAAGAAAATGTTAAAGAAATGACATTAACTACCTCAGAATCTACAGAAAAGAAATCTGATTCGAAAGGCGTCACTTATGAACAAGTTTCTAAACTAGCCGAAGATCCTGATGTATTGATAATTGATGCACGTAAAACTGAAGAATTTGTTCAAGGACACATTAAAAATTCTAAAAACTTTTATGCAATGGAATTTGAAAAAAATATCCCTGAATTCTTGGGTTTAAATTTACCTGCGGATAAACGTATTGTTGTATATTGTGGTGGAGGCGAATGCGAACTTTCTCACATGATTGCAGACCAACTAACTAAACAATTTAAATTTACCAATGTGTATATTTATTTAAACGGTTGGAAAGAATGGACAGAAAAAGGTGGAGCCGTTTCAAAATAATTTCTTCATTCATAGATTTTTTATATAAGGGGGGTAACCCCCTTCTTTATGTATATGGTATTAGATAACAACACAAGACAATTAATTCAACTTCTCAAAGAACGTTTTGAAATTATCGGTGAATCTCCTTTACTCTACGATGCAATTGAAAAAGCTCGAAAAGTAGCAGGAACAGATATTACCGTATTGATTAATGGAGAAACAGGGACGGGGAAAGAAGTTTTTGCAAGTATTATTCATCAATTGTCGAACCGAAAAAAAGCACCTTTTGTAAGTGTGAATTGCGCTGCTATACCTGAAACCTTATTAGAAGCAGAACTTTTTGGTCACGAAAAAGGTGCTTTTACAAATGCAATTGAACAAAGGGTAGGTTTTTTTGAATCAGCAAATCATGGAACTATATTTCTCGATGAAATAGGTGAAATGCCTATAAGTATACAATCGAAATTGTTACGAATTTTAGAAAATGGTTCATATTCACGTTTGGGATCGTCAAATATTAACAAAGTAGATGTTCGCGTTGTTGCTGCTACAAATAAAGATTTAGAAATTGAAGCTGAAAAAGGTAATTTTAGACGAGATTTGTTGTACAGACTCAACAATATTCGAATTGAACTTCCATCCCTTCGTGATCGTATTGAAGACATTGAACTTTTGACAGAACATTTTGTAGAACGAATTTGTGATAAGTTAAAAATTCCATTTCAAGAAATTGATACTGATGTTATAGAATTGCTTCAACAATTTCCTTGGACAGGAAATATACGGGAATTACGAAATGTAATTGAAACAACAGTATTGTTAGAACGAAGTGGACATTTAACAATGAAACACCTTTTGCTACATTTACCACCAACTTTAAAAGGTTACGCGGAAAACCCACATTCTTCAATGGCTATTGTTAGAGTAAATGCTCCTCTAGTTGCACCAGTATCTCCGGATTTAAGTTTAATCTATCAAACCTTACTTAAATTGACTAATGATGTAAATGAGATGAAAATGGCATTGAAAACGTTAATTAAGTTTATGACATCACTTCAAGATAGTTCCAAAAACAATTTTATAGAAGATGAAGAGGTCTTAAGAGCATCTAAGGTTGATGATTTTGAAAAACATCCAGAAGAATATTCTTTAGAAGATATGGAAAAGAATATGATAAAAGCTACTTTACACCGCTTTTCAGGTAATAGAAGGTTAGTTGCCAACCATTTAGGTATTAGTGAACGAACACTCTACCGAAAACTTCAATTGTATGATATTACTTAGCCTAAATAGGAGTTATACATCCATAGCAATTTTTCATGTTCACGGATATAATCGGACATTAGGGCTGCTGTTCCTTCATCGTTCGCTTCATTAGATAAAATAAGAATTTCTCTTTCTAAATTTATAAGCGTTGTTAAAGAAGATAGAATATTTTCAATTGCTTTTTTACTATTTGAAACATTTTCTACGCTTTTTATACTTGAATGTTTGAGGTAAGATTCAAAACTGTGAAACGGAAGAAATCCAATTGTTTGAATTCTTTCAGCAATTTCATCAATCTTAACTACTAATAATGAGTATAACTCTTCGAATTTCAAATGAAGCTCAAAAAATTGAATACCTTTGATATTCCAATGAAACCCACGTGTGTTCATATAGAATACTTGAAAATCTGCTAATAATTGATTTAGACTAATTGATAATTTTTCAGCCAATTCTTTGTTTATCCCAATATCGTTTAGCGATGATTTTAAATGCTTTTTCATAGTTTATTTTGGTATAGTTATAGAAACTTTGTCTATACTCCAACGTGCCTTGACTTCAAAAATTGTAGGAAACATTGATACTTTTTCACAATGTTGAAATGGATTAAGATTTCCACAAGAATATTCACCGTTTTTATCTGAATCTTCAACGATTTCTAACGAATAAGAACCTTCTTCAATGTTTTCGAATAAAAATTCATTTTCTGAAGTAATAATCGAATATTCTTTTCCATTTCTTTTATTCGATTTCAAAGTAAGAATTACTTGAGATTTGTTGAAATTATTCAAAATAGTACCTTTAATCTTACCAAAATTTCTTATGTCTTGAGTTCTAACCCGAATTACAATTGTAGTATCTAAGAATTGTTCAGAATCTTGTATTTCAACAGTGATAGAATTCCAACTATCATTAGAAAATGATGAAAACGGAATAGAAAAGAAATTTCTATTATTACTTTCTGTCAATAAAGAAAACTTTTTACCGGAGTTAAGTGAGTAAGTTATAGTACCAGAATTAGAAATTGGTTTTGAGACTATAACTTCTAAAGAATCATTTGTTGAAATGTTTTGAATTGAATCTGTTTTAGAAATTAGTATCAAAGCATTTTTCTTTAAGTATTCTGTGTTTCTGGGTAGAAAATAAAATTTCGAAGTAGAACTTTGAACAGGAAATAAGTTGATATCTAATAATGATGAATCTATATTCTGCAGATCAAAACTATATTTTTTCTTTGCATCTAATGGAGTTGAAAGTATAAGAGTTATTTCTTTTTGATTACCTTTTGATTTTAATATAGATTGAACAGGAATTATCGTTGAATTCAACGAATCTAAAACTTCAAAAGATAATATAGAAATTGACTTCATTACAACTTCTTTTGTAAATTGAATTTGTAGTTCTTGAAGAGAATTACTTTTGACATCTGTAATATCTGCCCGTTGAAAATAATCACTTTGACATATTTTGAATTGGATTGAATCTGATACATAATGTTTTGCGTCAACATCCTTAGGTGCAATTGAGAACATATCTTGCCCAATATCGAAGAGATTATTAGATAGTTCATCTTTTATAGCAAACAAACGGTATTTACCATCAGAAATAGATTCTAACGAAAAGCTTCCATCACTGGAAAGGCGAGTACTATAGTTTGGATTTGTTGTTTGAGGGTTACACGTATCTTCAATTGAAAGTTTATAGGCGAAAATTTGAACACCGTCTGGAACAGTGCCGATAATTTTACCGTATATTTTTGCTGAATCTATATATGGTCCTGTTGAAAATGCAATTGAAATAGGTGAAAGTGGCTTATTCTGTTGTAAATCTGTAAAATCATTTTGAATTGAAATTGAATATGTAGTAGAATCTTTCAATAACTCAACGAAATGAATTTTAAGTGATGTACCACTCCATGAATATTCTTGTCTTGTCAAAGGTTGAATAACTATGTTTTTTAAAACACTAGATCTATTCACATATTCAGAAAATTCTATTTCGACTAGGTTACTTTTAAAATTGAGTTCTTTATTCTCAGGAACCGTTCGTAAAACACTAGGAGGTTCCTTGTCTTCTGGTCCACCACTTGGTGGAACATTTGAAGCACACGAAGAAAATAGAACTGAAACAACAAACACCACTAATATTCGTACTGAATAGTTCAATACATTTTCAGAATCCAAAGACAATATGCGATACATTTTTTTTTATTTAGTAAGTACATTTCTTGCACTGAATTTATTTGCTCAAAATAATATTCAAACATATAACTGGAAGACGTATACATCATTCAATTCCGTTACAACAGTTTTAGAAATTGATAATGAATTATGGGTCGGAACAAAAGGTGGAATAGTCATTTTTGATTCTTTAGGGAATCAAAAACAATCATACACAACTGCAAATGGATTGTTAGATTTGAATATTTCTTCATTGTATTACGATCAAAAATCAAAATCAGTTTTTGTTGGGTTTGAAAATGGTATAATAGATGTATTTAGAGATAAGGAATGGAAACATATAACAGATATCTTTGACGCAGCGAAACAATACCCAAGCAGACGTGTGAATACCATTCTTTCCAGAGAAGACACATTGTATGTTGCGTCTTCTTTTGGATTAGCTTTCTTTGATACACGTACCTTAACTCCTTTAGGGCAAATTGATAAACTTAATACTCTTGCTTCCCTCACTGCAGTAAATAAAATAGTAATTTGGAAAAATGAGCTGTATGCTCTTACTCCGAAAGTTTTGCTAAAAACTCCGCTCAACAAATCGTTACTTTCACTACAAATTTCTGAAAATTGGGTGGAATTAAATAATTCAACTTTTCAGTATGCAGAATTTACAGATTTGGTGGAATCTAATCACCAGTTATTTCTTTCAGCAGATACAACAGTATATAGTTATACCGATACTTCCTTTTCAAAGGTTTATGCTGCGGACTATCCTATTATAAAACTACAATATTTTCCTAATTCCCCTTTGATAATAACATCACTTTTTTCTATAAAATTTGCTGGAGCAGACTTTGATATCTACTTTTCAAATAACGAAAACAATGTTTCAATCGGTAGAATAGCGACTTCATTGTATCAAGAAAATAAATTATTTGTTGGTTTTGAGAATACTGGGTTTGGAAAAAGATTAGGTAAAAATTCGCTTCAATTATATGCTAACGATGGTATTCTTTCTAATTCGATTACCTCGATCGGAATAGACGGCAACAGTATTCCTTGGATAGCTACTGGAGGTAATCCAGCTGGGTTTGGTTTTTCGTTTCAAGAAGATAAAAAATGGAAATTCTTTGAAAAAATTTCCTCTCCTTTTATTAAAGACAATGTCTACGATAATGTTTCAACGTTGTCAAATGGTGAGGTATGGTTAGGGTCATACGGTGTAGGTACTATGAGAGCAATTCCAACAGATACCGGTTACAGATTTATTCGTTATGATAATTTGAATTCACCCTTAAAAGGTGCTGTTTCTTCAGATCCCAATTATGTAATTACCGGTCAAACCTGTTTAGATTTTCAAGGTAATAAATGGGTTATAAACCGATACACTGATGGACCCATATTATCGGTACTTTCTGCAAATGAAGAGTGGAAGTCAGTTTCTAATTCTATTACAGGATTGAATGATTTTAATGAAATTCAAATTGATAGATTCGGGACATTTTGGATGAAATCAGCAAATAGATTCCAACAATTAGGAATAGTATATTTTAATCCAAATAGAACAATCGAACTCACCTCAGATGATAAATGGGGTAAAATAAGTGATATTTCTTCTACATTTCCAAGTAATCCTACTTCTATGGCTGTAGATGATAACTCTGTAATTTGGGTCGGTTCTACTTCTGGGTTGTGGCGAATAATTAATACATCAAGTATTTTACAAGATCGTTCACCTACAATTATCAAATCTCAATTGCTTTCGAATCAAACAATAAATCACATAGGTGTTGATGCTATTAACCAAAAATGGATTTCTACAAATGAGGGAATTTGGGTACTAAATGAAGATGGTACAGAAGTTGTACTTACTATAAATACTCTAAACAGTCCTTTGATTACTGACATTGTCAGCACAATTAATTTTGATAAAAAAAATGGGGTAGTATTTGTTGGAACTTCAGAAGGGTTGCAATCTTTTGAATCACCTATAATTACTCCCTCAAGTGAATTTGCACTGAATTGTTTTCCTAGTCCTTTTAATCTACAAACTCATCCTTTTATGACTGTAAAAGGATTAGAAGTTGAATCTGAAATTATAATATTAACTTCAAATGGAAGTTTAGTGAAATCAATTTCAACAACTTCTGGTTCAATAAACTGGGATGGTAAGGATGAAAAAGGACAATATGTAACTTCAGGAATATATATAATCTCTGCACGCTCAAGTATTAATAATACAACAACGATTAAGAAAATTTTTGTAAAAAACGGGAAGAATGGTGGATAGTTATTTTGGTTTGGTAGTTGCCTTTTTTGGATTGGCAGGTATTTATTATATGATTACCTACTTTTCACATATACCAGCTTCCAATTTCGATTCAAAATTAAATCAAGACAACTCATTGACACCGACTATAATTTTGAATGAATACAGAAATTCAAAAGAAAAAAAAGAGACGATGGATAAATATAAGGACAAATTCTTAAACTTCCCGTGCAAATTCCATAGTGTTAAAGAAGCAGAAGAAGGTTTGTTAGAAGTAGTATTCTTGTTTGGTCCTGAGTTAATATCTTGTAGTATTCCAACTAAAAAATATCCTTTTTTATTAAAATCAAATGCTATGAGTTCCTTTATATTTAAAGGAGCAGTACAAAAAATTACGAATGAATCTATTCGTATGGTAGAAAAACAACTAGAGAAAATATGATTCATAAAATTGGATTTGGATTTGATGTTCATAGATTTATTTCTGGAACTTCGGTGGTTTTAGGTGGTATTTCAATTCCATCTGAGTTTTCAATAGAAGCTCATTCTGATGGAGATGTACTTCTTCACGCAGCGTGTGATGCTATTTTAGGGGCATTAGGTGAAGGGGACATTGGTGAACTGTTCCCCGATACTGATAACTCAAATAAAAACAGAAACAGTTTAGAATTCTTAAACATTGTTTTAGAAATTATGAGATTTAAAAATTATTCACTTAATAATTTTGATTGTACAATTGTAGCTGAAAAACCAAAGTTGATGGAGCATAAAAAGAAAATTAAACAGTACTTAGCAGAACTTTGTTCGCTGCCCTTAGATTCTGTAAATATAAAAGCTACTACCAATGAAAAATTAGGTTCCATTGGTAGAATGGAAGGTATTCAAGCATATTGTGTATGTTTACTAACAAAAGACTAATTTATACTTTTCTTCTATTTCTAGTTGCTTTCACTTCGTTATCAGCATTAGAAGACAATAGAATTTCACTAAAACTAGTTCATTCGCTAGAAGGTATTCTATTACACTCTGCCAATAAAAACAACAGTACTATTTCAATAGTAGTTCAACGTTCTCCAACGTGGGCTAGCCAAAATAGTACGTTTTATAAGTATGGAAGCGACTGGAAAATAATTTCTTCTATTGAAATTCCATCAATAAGTTCTACCATAGTTTCACAAAATTCCCTATTTTACTTTTTTACTCAAGAATCAAAAAACCTTCGTTTTGTTTCAGTAAATGAAGATTTTGAATTTTCTTCATTTCAAATAGACGATTCTACTTCTAATCGGTTACAAAAGGGAGTATTTTCAATTGTAGTAAGTTTAGATTCAAAAATTTATTTTCAAATGGGAACATCCGTATTCTCTATACATAATGATACAATAGTGTTACATTCTAACGATGTTTCTAGAATAGTTTTTAATGAATTATTTAATACGTTTGTCCTTATAAAACAAACTGTCAACGCAACTATAGTCGAGGTAAGAGATACAAATTATATATTGTTGAAACAAGAAATTATTGACAAAAAAGAGTTTCAAGAAGTACACTGTTTTGAAAAAGGAGTAATTCTTACATCGGAAGTTGGAAATTATAATCAGTTAATTTCTTTATCAAACAAGAATTTAAGAGCATCAACAATTGAAGCGACTTCAAATTTGTTAGCTTTCAACAAAAACAATGCATTTTATATCGATAAAAAATCTAATGGGTTTAACATTGTTTCAATGAATCTACTCGATAATTTTCAGAAAAAAATCGTAGCAACTATCAACGATCCACTTTTGTTTGAACCGGAAAATCTATCTGCAACAGAAAAATATTTGTATGTGTTGTTTAGAAATGGAGTTATAATTTACAATCATAATGGAGAAGTTCTTTCAAAGGAATATTTCCAATTCGGTAACTTTTTCGATAGTCCTATACAGTTACTTGATGATAAATCTAACATTTTTCTTTCAAATGAAAATTCTACATTAGTTTTCAAAAAGGTACCAAATAATCTCTGGTGGTTTTATAAGATATTTTATTCAATAGGTCAATATTTTTTAAGCATAGTTATCATTGTGGTCTTTATATTTGGAGTGAGAAAATACCTTCAAAAAACTAAGATTTTGAAAACTCTCTTAGGTTTGCAAACTGTTGGAGTTGTTTTTGTCATCGATGGTTTAGGTAGACTAACCTTGTTGAATGATCTTTCACGAGTATTGTTAAAAATACCTCAATTTGAAGGTTTAGGACGATTGTATTATTATTATTTCGAGAACCAAGAATTAAAATATTTTCGAGAATTTATAGAAAAATCATTTACAGTTCGAGAACCAATTTCTCAAGAGATAATTATTGAATCGGAAGAAGTTGATAGAGAATTTCTCATTTCTTCAACTCCAATTCAATCTTCAACAGGTAGATTTTCTGGAGTATTGATAACTGCTGTTGAGATAACAGAACAATTAGAATCGAAACGATTAGAAAACTGGGCTCATTTAGCTCACGATATGCAAACGAATCTTTCTATTGTAAAATTAAATGCAGAAAATTTTGAGTCTGTTTTAGATCCAGATTTAGAACGGAAAAGAAAAATAATTTTCCAAACAAAACTTTTAATGCAGAGAATTCGCGATTTAGTTACAGTAGGCAAAAGCTCAACTTTAGAGCTCGATTCTATAATGTTAGCAGTTATGTTACAAGGTGTTTTTAATGAATTTGACCCTGTTATGTATCCTTCGGTTACATTTATACTAAAGTCGAATGAATTTTCTATGGTTTGTGATTCTAAAAAGTTATCTCGTGCAATCCGAAATGCTGTTGAAAATGCAATTCGTTCTTTACAAGGGAATCCTGGAATTGTTGAATTGTCAGCTTGGAAAGAAACCGGTACTACTTTTATTTCAATAAACGATACTGGTGTTGGAATGGATGTAGCTACTCAAAAAAATATGTTAAAGCCATATTTTACTACTTCTAAGAAGTATGGTGGAACTGGAATCGGTTCAATTATAATGCAAAAAGTCTTAGCCTTACATAAAGCTGAAATTTCTGTAGAATCTGTAATTGGAGTTGGTACAAAAATCGTTTTCAAAATACCAGAAATTATTTCACAACGACATCGGAATAAATGATATGCACGCCAAAGAATTTTTACAAACGAAAGGAAAATTTACGAAACTATTGGGGATTGACTATGGTAAAAAATACGTAGGATTTGCAAGTTGCGATCCACTTCACATTTCTGTCTATTCTGTAAATATTATTGCGAACAATAATGAATTACTTCATAATTTCATAGTTGATTTTTGTTCGAAAGAATCTGTTTCCTGTATTGTACTTGGATTTCCGTTCAACGATTCAACAGACAATTCTCCATTTCAAGATGAAATTCTTGCTTTCAATAAAGGATTAGAAACACTAATTTCTGTCCCAATCTATTTACAAGATGAATCTTTTTCGACAGTTGAAGCTGGTGAAATTATGAGAATTCAAGGTAAAAAGAAAAAACAACGAAGTGAAAAGGGTAAAAAAGATGCAATTGCAGCTTGTGTAATTCTGCGAAGGTTTTTTGAAGAAAACCAATAGTAATCACGGGACCAAGAAAGATTGAAATGTTGATTTGTTTTGAGAATAAACTCTTACTAAAAGTGGGGTTTTTGATGGAATGATTATTTCAATTTCACTTGTATTTAGAAATGAATACTCCTTTGTGAAAAGTTCTTGTCCTAACAAAGAATAAACAGAAACAATGCTTTGATGCGGAAGATTTTTTAATATGATATTTGATTCATTGTTTCGAGAAACAACGACAGAGCCTAACTCATCAACAGAAGTAGTAATAGGAAGTAGTACATCCTCAACTGTAGTTCCATCAGCTAATAAGAAAACAACATCTAAGTTTTGAATATTATTTTTTGAACATAAATCAATTCTATTGTTTCTGAAATCATTTATTACACTATGATCAATTCTTCCTAGAAAGAAAGAATGTTTTGCATTATGACTAAAAAAAGGAAAATTTGAATTGGTCGAAATGTTGGAGATTTCGATTTCTGGATAAGATTTCGAAAGTACACCAATAATAGGTTGGTAAAAGTTGGGAAAAATAAATGTTGAAACTATTTCACAGGATGAATAGCTTTTCTCAAGATCTTTTTTAAACTCAATTGGTTGGAGTATACCTAACAAGGTTCTTCTAGTCCTATCAGTATGTCTCTTTTCAATATTGGTTGCAATAACCAATAAATCCGATAAATTAATATCTCCAGATCCATCGCAATCTACGTCTGTTACAGCCGCAGAGTCCCAAGAAAGTGCTTGTTGTGGTTGCCAAATTGCTGAAGCACTTTTCCTTTTATAACCTCGAACGGTACTATTTGCAGATCCCGCACCAGTATAGAAAGCAATTTCTGCATAATCTAATGAATTAACAATTCCATCAAAATTAGCATCACCGGGGTAAACATTTATAAACCCATTAATAGTAATATCAACTATTGAATCTTGAATAATTACTAATGAATCTGGTCCAACGATTGCACGAATATTTTTAAAAGTAAATGTTGCAACATCTAAATGTTTTGCAGTTGGAGAAACCACAAATTCTAAATGGACAGCGAATGGGGTATCAACGCCAGGATCACTTGTTTGTAGACCCGACAATGCAGCAACTGAAAGGCTAGATTTACTAGGGAATGGTGTATTTGTTACGACTGTTCCTTTTTCTGGAAAATCGCCATTAGAATAACCGGAGAAAAGAATAACATCTTGTTTGGTATGTTCTAAAGTAAAAGTTACACCTTTTGCATTTTGAATGTTGTCAATATAAATATCGAAACCAATTTTCAATGTTGCCGTAGCAAATCCAAAACGAATAGGCTCAACATCCGTACGAGTAATACGAATTTGTTGCGCATTTAGAAGTGAAACAGAAAGTATTAAAATGACAAAAACAAGATATTTGCTATACATACGAACAAAGTTGACAGTTTTTAACCAAAATGGTTCTTACTAATTTACAAAAAAAAAGGTTAATCAAGTGATTTTAAAATGATTAGGATGTATTTTTCTGTTTCTGAATATTCTTCTTTCTTTTCTTTTTGAAGAGATTCAAACATAGTGTGTGTAAAATCTAATATTCCGTTGATGAAAGTTGTGCTTTTGATACTAGACAGTGTTTTAGCAATTTCAATTGCTTCGTTCAAGGTAGCTTTTGGAGGAATTTCTTTAAAAAGTACAATTTCTACAACTGCAAGAAACAATATCATTAAATCTAAAGATGAAATTCTATCTATAGACCAATTTTCCGATACTAAATCTATGTAACTATGTAATGATTTTTTATTAACATCAACTGCATGCAGAAGCCTTGATGCAAATCGAATATCATCTTCATCCCATTGAATTTGACTATCAGAATCATGTTCAATAACTTCTGATGGCTTTAAAATTTTGTCTGTAAGGAGTTGTGGTGAATCAAAAATAAATTCACGATAAAAAATGTGATCAAATACTTCTCTCCATTGTAAATCGCCTAGTTGAGAGGCAGACAGTATTTGAATAATTTTTATTCGTAAAAGACGCCTGTTCCCCTTAATCAATCTGTTATTTGATAAGGGGAACAATGAACTATCTATTGAAGGTGACATGTATTAGTTTCCGCGTATTTTAGGTATAGAATTGTAAACGGTATGTATTTTACCAATTTTTTCAATTCTTTCTTCAGCAATTTTATTAGAAGCTTCAGATGGAATAATATTCTTTTCGTGTGCTAATGTAAGAATATTCATAAGAATTCCATAAATACCTTCTGTAGAAGCTAATACTGCTTTTTGATTATATCCTTCAATTTCAGAAGCAACATTCATTAAACCGCCTGCATTTATCACGTAATCAGGAGCATAAACAATTCCACGTTGTTTTAATAACAAACCATCACGTGCTTCATCTTTCATTTGGTTATTTGCTCCACCAGCAACTATAGCACATTTTAAATCTGGTATAGTTTGTTCGTTAATTATACTGCCCAAAGCATTTGGTGAAAAGATGTCACAGTCTGCAGACATTATTTTATCTGGTTCTACAACTGTACACCCCAATTCATCGGCAAGTTTATTTGCTTTGTCAATATATATATCAGAAACTAAAACTCTTGCACCTTCTTTAACTAAATGAGCTGCTAAATATTTTGCTACGTTTCCAGCACCTTGCATGGCAATTGTTCTACCAGATAATGAATCAGAACCATAAGTGAATTTTGCACAAGCTTTCATCCCATGATACACACCAAAGGCTGTAATCGGAGATGGATCGCCACTTCCGCCTTTGGATTGAACTCCTGTTACATAATCGGTCTCAATTTTTATCCATTCCATATCCGCTACACTCGTTCCAACATCTTCTGCAGTGATATAACGACCATGTAAAGATTGTATATATCTTCCAAAGGCTCTAAAAAGTGCTTCGTTTTTATCTGTATGAGGGTTCCCAACTATGACTGCTTTTCCACCGCCTAAATTTAATCCTGCAACTGCAGCTTTGTACGTCATTCCTCTTGAAAGACGTAAAACATCTATAAGTGCATCTTCATCTGAGGCATAATTCCACATTCTAGTCCCACCTAATGCTGGTCCTAAGGTAGTATTATGTATTCCTATAAATGCCTTTAACCCAGATGTTTTATCCGAACAAATGACAACTTGTTCGTGACCGTAATCTTGTATTGTTTGAAATATTTCCAAGTTTGAATCCTTCGAAGTATAAATGAATTGTAGAAAAACTCTGCAAATTTACTATATTTTTTCGAATTAAGTATTTATATTCTAAAATTTTGATATATTCGAAAAAACAAAAATCACATTAAGTACCCATAAT
>JBDNFX010000401.1:0-1718 GCA_041689575.1 Kapaibacterium sp. (SeqCode) | reverse complement strand
TTTTGTTTTTCACCATCGCTTAATGTGCTAAATAATCTATTCTGTAATTCTTCAATTCCTAACATTATAATCGCTTTATTTATAGCAACTTTATCATTTTCTTTAAGAGTACCCATATAATTAGTGTGTTGATATCGCCCATAACTAATATACTCATACACTGTTATGTAACCATGTATCTCAATGGTAGAAGGAACATAAGCAACTGATTGAAGAAAGGATTTTATTGGAATATTGCTTTTAATTTCTCCTGATATTGGTTTCAAAATAGAAACAATTGTTTTTAGCAATGTAGATTTTCCTTGTCCATTTCTACCTAAAAGAACTATAAAGTCACCTAGGCTAAAAGTTGCATTTAAATTTTGGATAATAGAAAACTTTATATCATAGCCGACTGAAACATTAACAATTGAAATCTTACGACTTAACCCATCTTGAGTGTTTATTCTTTCATTTACATTTTCGAAATTTCTATACATAATGTATCTACTTTAAACTTGAATAGAATTTGTTCGACAATAATATCCACAATACAATAGGTGAACCCACAATAGAGGTTACTAATGAAATTGGTAATGGGAATGAATGAGACAAAAGTGAAGTAATAATATCGCAACAAAGTAAGAATGCTGCTCCAATAATCACCAGAAATGGAAGTATTTTTTTTGAATCATTCGTTTTAATCAGTAATCGAACAATATGTGGTATAATAATTCCTACAAACCCTATGGGTCCACAAAATGCTGTTACAGATCCCGCTAAAATAGAACTTAAAAATAGAATTAGTAAATGAATTTGTTTTACATTCACACCCATACTCTTTGAAAAGTCTTCACCTAAAGATAAAATTGTTACTTGTTTCGAAAATAATGTAACTACAATTACTGAAACAACTGTAATTCCCAAAAGTAGCATCGATTGTTCCATTGAAGCGAAATGTAAGCTCCCCATAGACCAAAGAAAATACGCTTGAAGTTGATCTGGTGAAGTGAGATATTGCCAAATTCCTACAATTGATAAATTGATTGTTCCTATCATAAATCCTACTAACAACAAAGTTGTTACAGATGAAATTCTAAGTGAAAGAAATAAAATTCCAATAGTAGTAACAAATGCTCCTAAGATGGAAGCAATGACTACAATAGAAACATCTAAAAAGTGCAATGCAGTTATAGCAGTAACACCCCCAAACCCAGTTAACATAACAAAAGCTACACCTAACGATGCTCCTGAAGAAATACCCATCGAAGATGGAGATGCTAACGGATTTCGAAAAAGTGTTTGTAATAAATACCCAGCAACTGATAAAGAAATACCAGCAGAAATTGCAGAAAGTGTTTTGGGTATTCTAATTAAAGAAAGTATTGTTTGGTTAGTAGTTGCAACTGTAAAACCTCCTAAAATGTAATCTATTATTTCAATTAAGGGAATAGAAATTCTACCCAATGAAATACTAACACTCGCTAAAATAATTATACTAATTATTCCGATTATATAAAGAATCTTCATAACGTTAATTAATACTTTTGTACACTATTATTGTAACTTTGTGTAATATATTGGAATATAGTTACTTGGAGTACCGGAAGCAATCCAAACTAAATCTTTCAAAACTATGTGTGGATTTACAACTCCAGATTCCCAAAAATCGTTCGCTCCTCTTTGAAGCAATTTTTTAGTATAATTAAATACATTCTTATTTTTAAATGCTTGAAATG
>JBDNFX010000400.1:0-1172 GCA_041689575.1 Kapaibacterium sp. (SeqCode) | reverse complement strand
GATACGTCAACAATCCTTTTGGCTCATGACCCTACTTTTTGGGATAGACAAATAGTTGGGAAAGCACCAGTAGACTTAATGCTTTCTGGTCATACTCACGGTGGTCAAGTTGCTTTTCATTTCCTTAGGAAAGAACTATCCATTATACGAATGATAAACGATCAATGGGCAGGTTCGTATACTAAAGATGATCAACATCTTTATATAAACCGAGGAGTAGGAACAACAGGACCACCTATTAGAATTGGAGTTCCACCTGAGATTACGTATATTACATTAAAAAAAGCTCAAAAATTTGCATAATTTCAATCTCAATGTCAGACTTATACACACTTATTCGATCGTTACCAACAGAACAAATAAATAGGAACACTCTTCTCATTGACGAAATGTCAATAACTGAAGCACTCAATTCTATGAATGCTGAAGATTCTACTGTACCATTTGCAGTAGAAAAAGAAATCCCCCATATTGCGAAAGCTATAGAGCTAATAGTATCAAGTCTTCAAAGAAAAGGTAGACTAATTTACATAGGTGCAGGAACTTCTGGCAGATTGGGCGTAGTAGACGCTAGCGAATGCCCACCCACTTTTGGAAGTGATCCTTCAGCTGTTCTAGGAATTGTTGCAGGAGGAAATTCTGCTATGTTTCAAGCAGTTGAAGGTGCCGAAGATTCTATTGAATTAGGAAAAACTACCATTCAAGATTTACAAGTTACTTCGGTAGATACTGTTTGTGGGATTGCAGCTTCTGGCAGAACTCCTTTTGTTTTAGGTGCAATTCAAGAAGCTCGTTCACGTGAAGCTTCGACTATTTTGATTACTACTTCTACAAGACAAGCAGTTGCTAAAAATGAAATTCAACCTGATGTTTTAATAGCACCCTTTGTTGGTCCTGAAGTAATTGCAGGTTCTACACGGTTAAAATCTGGCACAGCACAGAAATTAGTTCTCAATATGCTTACTACAATTTCAATGATTCAAATTGGGAAAACATTTGGAAATGTTATGGTAGATTTACAATTGTCGAATCAGAAATTGGTAGAACGAGCAAAGAATATTTTGGTAACGTTAGGAAATGTTTCGTACGAAGATGCTGGTCGTTATTTAAAAATGTCGAACAATCACGTCAAAACTGCATTAGTTATGATTCTTTCTTCAGTAGAGGCACCT
>JBDNFX010000399.1:0-3310 GCA_041689575.1 Kapaibacterium sp. (SeqCode) | reverse complement strand
TTTTGATGCCATCATTAGATATAACCTTTAACCTTGTTGTTACATTTGCCTTTCTCTTAGCGCTTGGTATTATTGTTGATGATGCAATTGTAGTAATTGAAAATATGCACCGTCTTCACAAAGAAGAAGGATTAGAAATTAACCTTGCTGCAAAAGTAGCTGCAAAAGAAGTTTTTGCGCCTGTTGTTGCAGGTACACTTACAACGTTAGCTCCGTTCTTTCCCCTCCTTTTTTGGCCCGGGATTGTTGGTGAGTTTATGGTGTATTTACCCTCAGTATTGATTATGTCCTTAACAGCTTCATTAATAGTAGCCTATATAATTAATCCTGTATTTGCAGTTCAATTTATGGAAGAAAAGAAAATTCCATTGAAAATGCAAGGGTTATTGTTACGAATTGGTATAATGGTAAGTATAGCAATATTCTTCCATATACTTTCAATGCCTTTGTTTGGAAATTTAACTCTTGTCTTGTTAGCATTGTGGTTGCTGAATAAGTACTTCCTTACTCCAATAGTGATAAAAAGTTTCCAAACTGTTTTTCTTCCAAAATTAATGAGTATCTACAAAAATACATTAAGAATTCTCATTTATGGAATTCGACCATATTTTGTGATAGCAGCAATGTTTGTCTTGTTAATTGGAACATTTATGGCGTTAGGAATTTTTGCTCCTAAAGTGGTTTTCTTCCCAAATTCTGAGCCTAACTTTGCGTACGTGTATATTCAAATGCCTATAGGTACCGATGCTGCCGTAACTGATTCAATAACAAATGTTGTTGAAAAAAAGGTTATGAAAATATTAGGTCAAAACAATCCGTTGGTAAAATCTGTGATTTCAAATGTAGGTATTGGTGCTGGTGATCCTCAAGATCCAGATAGAACTGTTGCACCACATAAAGGAAAAGTTAGTGTTGCATTTGTCAAGTTTGCAGAACGAGATGGAAAACTTTCAAGCGAAATTCTCAATAAAATGCAAGAAGATATTAAAGATATCCCAGGTGCAGAAATTTCTGTTGAAAAAGAATCAGGTGGACCTCCAACAGGTAAACCGGTAAATATAGAAATTTCTGGTGATGAATTTGAAACACTTGTATCACTTGAGAAAAAAATGAAAAAATTCATCTCTGACACTTTGAAAATTCAAGGTATTCAAATGTTAAAATCTTCTTTACAGAAGAACAAACCAGAGATATTAGTAAATTTAGATCGAGAAAAAGCAAATATGCTTGGCTTGTCATCTGGTCAAATTGGCTTTGAACTTCGTAGTGCATTATATGGTTTAGAAGCTTCAAAATTTAGAGTAGCCGACGAAGAATACCCTATAAATATTCGATTAGAAGAACGGTATAGACAGGATGTCAATTCTTTATTAAATATGCCAATGGTATTTCGTGCTTCAAATGGTCAATTGAAAGAAATTCCAATTTCTTCTGTTTCTACAACAGACTACACCTCTACGTACGCAGGTATAAACCGTAAGAACCTAAAAAGGGTTATTACGTTATCTTCTGGAGTTGTAGAAGGCTTTAATGCTAACGAAATTAACCAAGCAATTCGAGATGCATTACCTCAATTCCCACTGCCTGAAGGATATGAAGTGAAATTAACTGGTGAGCAAGAAGATCAAGAAGAAACATCAAGTTTCTTAGGACTTGCCTTTATGATTTCGATTGCCTTAATTTTTATGATTATGGTTACTCAATTTAATTCAATTGCAAAACCAATTCTCATAATGGTAACGGTATTACTTTCAACTATTGGAGTATTTACTGGATTTATGGTGTTTGGTATCGACATTTCAATTGTATTTACTGGGGTTGGTATTATTGCCTTAGGTGGTATTGTTGTACGAAACGGTATAGTATTAGTAGATTTTACTGACGTTCTTTTAGGAAGAGGATATACTGTAAGAAAAGCAATAGTCGATGCAGGTGCAATTCGTTTTAATCCAGTAGTCCTAACGGCAGCAACAACAGCGCTTGGGTTGATTCCCTTAGCAGTTGGATTAAATATTAACTTCGAAACGTTATTAGTTTCTGGCAATCCAAATTTCCACCTTGGTGGCGATAGTGTTGCATTCTGGGGACCATTAGCGTGGGCTATTATATTTGGTTTAGTGTTTTCAACATTCTTAACCTTAGTAATTGTACCTTGTATGTACTTAATTCAACATTCTATTGCATTACGATTCAAACGCCGCTCTCAACGCAATAAAATGAAATTAGCGAAAGAGTTAGCTCTATTGCAATCCTAATTCAATTTCAATAGTATAAACAAAAAAGCCCATCATTTGATGGGCTTTTTTGTTTAAGTAATTTTACTTCCAATTTACGGATTTGAGATATTAACTTTTAGTTTTTGTAGAAAGTCTTTTTCTAAAATGCCATTGGAATTCCAAAAGTGAACTTTAGAAGTAACATAATCTTCAAATCCACTCATTTCAGATTTCAATATCATATTCGTTGAAGTACGATCAGCATTTTCAGTTAAGATGATTCTATATTGAATTCTACCGTTTACCCATCGTCCAGCACGAATAACAGGTACTGCTCTGGAATATCGAGCCATTGTAATCAACGTCGAATCTTCTCCAACAACATATACACACATATTTGTACGGATAACAATTTTATATAAGTCTTCTTCCGTAATTTTTGGATCTTTCGAATCTTCAACCATACAACCATTGTCGACTATGGTTTTCTTGATGGCATTTAAAACGGTAGGAAAATCTGCTTGAAACGTTTCTTTAAACTCTGTTGGAGGTAGAATATCTTCTTGCTGCGCAGTTAAAACAACCTGCATAAAGCAAAATATACTTAGGACAGTAATAATTTGTAGTAATTTCATAAGTTCTTTCAATAATTGTTATGCTACATTAGACGTTAATTTCGCCGAAACTATTTTTGACACTCCACGTTCTTCTTGAGTTACACCATATAATGAATCCGCAGCTTCCATAGTTTTTTTGTTGTGGGTAATCATTAAAAACTGAGTATTTACGCTGAATTTTCGAATCATTTCAATATAACGACCAATATTTGCATCGTCCAAAGGAGCGTCAACTTCATCTAATATACAAAATGGAGATGGTTTTACCATATAAATTGCGAATAAAAGTGCAATTGCGGTCATAGTTTTTTCACCACCAGAAAGTGATTCAATAGTATTAGGCTTTTTCCCGGGAGGTTTTGCAGTTACATCAATACTTGCTTCTAATGGATCCCCTTCACCTAAAGTAATTGCACATTCACCTTCACCACCAAAAAGTACTTGGAAAAGTTCTTTGAAATAAATGTTGATTTTTTC
>JBDNFX010000398.1:0-6180 GCA_041689575.1 Kapaibacterium sp. (SeqCode) | reverse complement strand
TTCAGCAACTATGCCATCGGAAGTTAGAACGCTGTCAAAAAGATATATGTCCGAATATTTGGAATTATCTGTTTCAAGGAAACAATCAACAGCAGAAAATATTTCGCACGTTGCTTACGTAGTTCACGCACGTGATAAATACTTAGCTCTTAAAAGAATCTTAGATATGGCTCCAGAAATATTTGGAATCATTTTCTGTAGAACTAAAATCGAAACACAAGAAATTGCCGAACAATTAGTAAAAGAAGGGTACGATGCAGATTCACTTCATGGTGATTTGTCGCAAGTACAACGTGATAAAGTAATGGCTCGTTTCCGTAATCGTTCATTACAAGTATTAGTTTGTACTGATATTGCTGCACGTGGAATTGACGTAGACGATGTAACTCACGTAATCCATTATGGTTTACCAGACGAGTTAGAAAGTTACACTCACCGTAGCGGTAGAACGGCAAGAGCTGGAAAATCTGGTATTTCAATAGCGTTGTTGCACAGCAAAGAAGTTTACAAATTACGTCAATTAGAAAAAGCATTAGCTATTACTTTTGCAAGACTTCGTGTGCCTCAAGGATATGAAGTTTGTGAAAAACAATTGTTCCACTTTGTGGAAAAACTAAAAAATGTTGAAGTGAACACAGAAGAAATTGAACGTTATCTTAAGGACATTCTTGTAGATTTAGAAGCCTTATCTCGTGAAGACATAATTACTCGATTTGTATCATTAGAGTTTTCTCGTTTTCTAACATATTACAAAAATGCTCCTGATTTGAATCCAGATATTCAAAACGAATTTTCAAGAAAACAACTTCAAGGAGCTCAAAATGGAGTTACTCAAGTTATAACTTTAGAAATTGGTGCAGAACACGGCATTACCAAAAAACAACTTGTCTTTTTGATTAAGGATTTAGTTCCACGCTTTGCTGTAATAGGAGACATTACTGTTAGTAAAACTTCTTCATCTGCAGAAATCCAGTGTTCTAAGCCAATTTATTTGTCCAGAGAAAGAATTTATTTTGAAGACAAAGCTGTAAATGTTCAGATATCGACAGCAACCAATAGTTCAACTTCTGGTGGCGGATATTCTGGTGGAGGTGAACGTGGTGGAGGTGAACGTGGTGGTAGAAGTGGATATGCTTCAAGAACTAAATATTCAGGTCGTTCTTCTTCTCGTTCTGAAGGATATGGAGCAAAAACATCTGCAAAAGATTTTTCTAATGGGTCGTCTCGTAAATCAAATTCTGGTGATTCAGCATCTTACAAAAATTCTGATTCTGACCGCAGAAGATCACGTAAGTAATAACCAAACAAATATTTGGTAATATCTAATTAAGCAATTCTTTTATAAGAATTGCTTTTTTATTAGTACTCAATTCTCCATTGTATTTCAACTGAATTCATTTCGATTTTCATTCTTTTTGCCGATACTAATGTACCATACTTTGGAGAATAGTCATACTCTTCTAAAGTAAATGGAGTAGAAGTATTAACTAAAATTGAAACAGTTGAATTGACACGTATTCCATTTGAAAGTCGTTCAATCAAACATTCTGGGGCAAAATGGAAATATATATGTTTTATACCAAGATGCTTGCAATAATCAACTCCAATAACTTGATTTTCGTAAAATTTTACTTCACGTCGGTGTGGTACTTTATATCCAGAATGTTCCATAACAATCATAGTTTCATCGTAGAACAATACCTTAGCGTTTGCTGTATGCCGTAACCAAAATAAATTATGACCTGCACCTTTGATAAATTTGTTCTGTTCTAAGCCCTCAATAGATAGTGTGTTGTGAGAAACGGTTGAACGAAATAAATTTCGTGTTTCTGGGTAAGGAGTGTATGTATAAGTACCAGGGTCAACAAGAATTCTTTCATTGTTTACCGATAGCAGTATTGAAAGTAGATCGTTATGAGTATGCCCCCCCTTCCCTAATTGCCCTAAAGATTCATTGCAACGAAAGAAAATAGTTGCATTATTTCTGTTGTAACGGTACAAACCAAAATTTGGAAAAGCTTCTAACTTTAATATGTCAGTTTCCTTAAATTGTAATTCTTTCTGTTGTAGCAAATTAGATATACATAGACTTGTAACAGAAGAAGTGCGTAGTTGGAAACCTTCAAATATTTCTAGAAGGTGATATGCATTTACAATAGGTGAAGCGGGAAAGTCGAATTGAGGATCTAATTTACATAATCTGCCAGAATCATCATCTCCAATTTGTAGTAATTTAAATGACTTTTGTGATTGAATAATAGCTTTTGAAAAACCGTACATTGCTTGTAATCTTCCACTATGTAGGCTCTTTCCATTCAACAATGAATCTATTTGACTTTGTAGTTTAGGGGGTAAATTATTTCTGATTGTAGGTAAATAGAGTACTAAGGCTATTCCATATAGTTGAATTTCTGCAGATAAACGGTGGTAACAAGTTGAATCTTCAAAATTAGAACCATCTTCTTGAAATTGAAAAAGTAACTCATTCAAAAGTTGTTCTGAAGCAAAGAATATCCAAATATCTTTGTCTTCAACAGAATCTGGCAGTAACAAAGCACCGGATAACAATCCGGTCAGATTTGCTAAGTAATGGTTTCCTCGCATTCCCGAAGACCACTCAAGATTTGTAAAAATATGTTTGCAGTGGTCTAAAATCGAGTTTAAAAGAATATTTTCAAACGTTGAATTGAACGAAATTTCATTAGAAATAGCTATGCTATATGCGACAACAATATTGAAAAGTCTTATCCCAACATCCATTGAAACTAACCATTGAATTCCAAATCTTGGAGGGTTTTGAGAAATAAAATCTAGTAATTGATTTTGAAATTCATTTTTATACTTGTCGTGTTTATTATTGTCGTCTTTGCTAAGGATGCAAGCATATATTAAAATGTGTAAATGTTGTAGTCTTCCAAATTCGATTGGGTTTTTCACATCAACACCATGAATATATTCGTATCGAATTTTTTTAAACCAAGTGTTTTCAGAAAACCGATAACCACTTTGAAAGTCTTTTTGCCAATCTAAGAATGTATAAGTTTGTGGGAGAGTACTTGCAATTGATTTAGAATATAGTACATTCTCATTGTTATAATTATGTGAAACATTGAGCTCAAGTAGGGAATGATTTGCAGAAACACCAAGATAAGAGAAATTGTGGTTGCAGAGTTCTTCTGCATTATTAAAGATTGTTGCTTTGTGGGTTTCTAAGTACGAAATTGGTATTTGGAAAGGAAATGTCTTCAAGTTAGTAAGAATTTTATTATGTATATAGGTGCACATATTTCGGTCTTTTTTAAAAAGGAGGGCATTTTCCCGTTTTACATAAAACTTAAAGAAAAACTTCTTAAAGGTAATGTGAAAAGGTATAGCCTTGATTTGATAAAAAAGATCAAAGAAATTTTGCATATAATTTTGGTAATTCAATTTAAAATTCGTAAATTTGTAATCCAATTTGAAAAAAGAATTATCTTTATAAAGCTCCAAGCCCCGTGCATCTAAAACAAGCCCAATCCTGCCAGATCCTAGCGGAAGCAACAGTAAGTTTCGTTTTAGAGTGTACGGTCAGCTTGGTTTTTTTTTGCCTCAATAAAAGCAATTGCTTTTTCACAAACCTTCGTCCAATTATACTTCTTACTTATAAAATCCCTTTGCTTATCCAAGTCTGTTTGGCTTCGTTTATTCCTAAGAAAATCTACTACTGAATTTGAAAATTCGATAGGTGTATCACAAATGTGAATACTATCATTGAAAAAAGAAATTCCTTCAATACCAACAGTTGTCGTTACCATCGGAGTTTTCACAGCCAATGCTTCTAATATTTTGACACGTGTTCCACTTCCACTAAGTAATGGAGCAACCATTACTGAATATGTTTGGAAAAAAGTCGATGCGTCTTCAACAATTCCATGAAACATTATTCCTTGGTTCTTACAGTACTCTTCAAATCCGTTTGGAGGATTTTTCCCACCAATATGAAATACTGCATCTGGTATTTGTTGTTGAATCAATGGGAAAACTGATTCAATAAACCAATACAAACCTTCAGTGTTTGGAGTCCAATCCAATGAGCCAAAGAAAAAATAAGTGTTTGGTATTCTTAAAGTAGTTGAAAGTTGAAATCTGTCTAATTCTACACCAATCGGCAATACCTCTATAGGCGTTGATACACCAATATGTTCGAACATTTCTTTATCGACAGTAGAAACTGTGAATAACCCTTGAACTAATTTAGATAATAGTATTTCGTATTCTTTTAATTGTTTCGCCGATCGTTTATAAAACAACGATTTTAGTATTGATGAACTTTTTGAAAGTCGTTCGTGAATTAGAAACTCAGTATTATGTGTTCGAATAAACATATCAATTTCATAATTCAACTCACGGATGTCTAGAACATATTCACCCAAAAATGGAGTTTCAAATATAATAGTATCAATTGAATGTTTTTCTATTATATCTAAAAGTAAGGAAGAAAATTTTTTAGAATAAAAACGAGATACGATATATGGAGTAAATTTAAAAAGTGACGTCAGTAGCAAAACTACATTTATTCTTGTAGATATATCGACGGTATAAACAGACCCAAAAGGCTTCAAAACATCTGGTGAATAATAGTGTTTCTTCGTATTCAATGCAGCAATGGTAAGAGTACCTTGTGTTTTAGAAAGGTGTTTTAAAAAGGAAAACTGAGCTATTGCACCGCCGTCAGTTAAAGGAAAAGGTATTCGCGGCAAGACGACTAAGATATTCATCGTATTTGAACTCTTAGTCTGCATTTTCAATTAGTTTCGTGGCAATTGCATTTGGAATTTGGTGAAGTTCGTCACGAACATTTAAAAGCAAGTCTAAAATTTCTCCATAATGTATTTCATTTTCTAAGGGTACTTCTTTTTGAATTGAACTATAGATTCTTAATATAATCGAAACATATTCATTGCAATTGTGATCATACAGATATAAAATATACTTTAAAAAATGGTCGTTAAGAGAAGCTTCTTTTGCAAATGTAATTTTTTCAGTACAGATTTGAATATCCTGAAGTGCCAAATACAAGAATGTGGATAGTTGCCATTCCGGTAAAGTATTGATTAGTATTCTACGGATAGAATCCCATTGTTGTTTTTGAATTAATTCCAAAAGAATTGAATGAAGTTTTTCAGTGGAAAATAGCCCCATTAATTCATCTAAAGAATTTATGTCCAATACGGTCCGAATATCGTAGGCAATATTCTTCTGTTCCCACAAAAATATAGAAGATGTAAGCAGAATAATAACACAAATAACACCTAAAAACAAGGACTGAAAAAAAAGTACAACGGTCAACAGCCCTGACAATACAGCAATTAGCCCTAAAAGAATCGGTTTGTAATCTTTATACGATTGTGTACTTGAAGTTGTTAGTTCCATTTCAATAATCAATAGTAATTGAATCTGGTAGAATTAACTGTGCTAAAATTTCAGAAGTTGCAGGTTCTAAATCTCCGGGTACTTTTTGACCTGTAGTTAGATATGTTAAAGGAATAGAATGTTTTTTCAAAGTTTCTATAACAATGCCTAATTGATCAACTTCATCAACTTTAGAAACAACTAAACCATCAATCCCTAAGGGATGAAAATTTTTAATAATTGAATCAAAAGTAGTTGCCGAATAATTCGCAGGAAGCACCAACAGTGTATTTGTTGGGTTTGTAGCTTCAATTACGTTAGCTAATTCCTCTAAATGTTCTTTGTTTTTATGAGAACGCCCAACGGTATCAATCAAGATTATATCTCTATATTGTTCTTGTTTCAATAAAAATCGAAGATCTTGTATTGAGTACACTGATTGAAATTGAATTCCGGCAATTGAAGCATACGTTTGTAATTGTTCTGCGCCGCCGACCTTTATTGTATCTGCTGAAACTATTAATACATTCGCTTGAAAAACTAATTTACAAACCACAGCTAATTTTGCAATTGTAGTAGTTTTTCCAGAACCAGTAGGACCAACAAACGTAATTACTTTTTTCCCTTTTTTCTCTAATGGTTTTGAAAAAGTAATCTTTGATAATATCTCTTTACGTGCAAATTGAAGCAACGAATCCATAGTTGCTGATGGCTTCATTGCGGAAAGAATTCCAGAAATTCGCAACGATTCGTTTTCGCCTATTCCTTGTGAAACCAACTTCATATATA
>JBDNFX010000397.1:0-1605 GCA_041689575.1 Kapaibacterium sp. (SeqCode) | reverse complement strand
TAATATCAATAAAGATATTCAGTGGTGTAGGGGAGTTGATTGCTCGGTTGTAACTCAATCGCAATGAGTTCGCTGCATCAGGGTTAAACACTAATGCCGCACGAGGTGAAAACCGAGTTGTGTTTAAGGCACTATTGTTATCTAAGCGACCACCCAATGTAAATCGTAGGTTAGAAATAATATCTTTTTGGAATTGAAAATATGCTCCAGTTTCACGAACTGTTGAATTTCCTTCGTTTCTACCGGTTAAAGTACCTTCCGTTTCAGGAATTTGTACTCTAAAATCTCCACCGACTAAAATGTTCGTCTGTAAAAAATCAAAATCGTATTGCAATTGACCATTGTACAGCGAAGAATGATCTTTAAATACCACTCCATTAGAGTATTGATACCAATTAGTAACTTCGCCTTTAGTACCATAAAGATTTGCAAATAGTCCACCAGATTTAAAACGAACTTGACCATATCCCATACGGTAATTATCGAGCAATTGGGCACTAGCACCAGAAAGTATAATATTCTTTGTTGCCGCTACACCAGCATCTACAGTAAGTTCCGTTTCTTCGTCCATTCTATACACACCAGTTAAGGAAGTATAGTATTTCCAAGTTTCTTGATCACGAGTTTTACGTGGTCCTCTATAACTACTTTGTTCACGTCTATCATCAGCATTTGTAGTATCAAGTTTCCAGTCAAGTGCTTGAGAATACGAAGCATTAATTTTATATGCGAACTTATCGCCAACTTGTTGAGCGTGACGGACTGCACCTGCGTAAGAATTACGTTCACCTGCACTTAGCGAAACGGAAGTACCTTGGTGATCGAATGGGTTTTTTGTAATTGCGTGAACAACACCTTGGTCAGCTCCTGGTCCGTATATTGAAGATCCCGGTCCACGAACAACTTCAATTCGATCAATATCAAGATTTGACGCGGGTAACAAATTGAACAAATTTATATTCACTGTAGGTACAAATCCATTTCTGTAATCAACCAACAACAAAGCAGTCGGTAACAACGGATTCGAAAACCCACGAACAGCAATTTGTTGCCTGTCAATACCAACAGACTGAATATCAACTCCAGCAACCTTACGGAGAGAAATTTCAGGAGACAGACTTACTTCCTGATTAATTTGTTTTGAACCAACTACGGTAACCGAAGCTGGGGCATTGTTAAGGCGTTCTGTTCTACGAGAAGCAGAAACAATAAGTTCATCGAGGTTGTAAGCAGTAGTTTGCATTCTGGTTGCAATAGTGGAAACTTTTTTGTTCGTTACCCCTATTTCGAAAGTAGAACTTGAAAAACCATTTTTCGAAACAACAATGGTGTATTCACCTTCAGGAACATTTAGAAATTCAAAAGTTCCGTTCGGATTAGCCACAATTTTACGAATATAGGTTGTTCCATCTTTTTTGTATAAAAAGATAGTTGCCCTGCCAATAGCTTCGTTGTCTTCATTGACGGTACTCCCATTAATAGTACCCAAATTCCCTTGGGCAAGTACTATAGAACTATCAAAAGTATAAAGAAGAACGCAACAGAAAATGAGTGTGAAAAACTTCACTACCAAAGTAGAATGTTTCATTTTATTTGTTTATCATT
>JBDNFX010000396.1:0-3546 GCA_041689575.1 Kapaibacterium sp. (SeqCode) | reverse complement strand
CTTTGCCTTCTCCATTGCCTATTTTACCCTTCCCAGTAGCATTTTCAATACCATCTAAGAGTCCAGAATTTGCAACTTTGGAGCCACTTTTTGTTTTAATGGAATCAGTTGTGGTAGAATTCGTAGCATTTTTTGTTGGAACTAATGTATTGGTCTGATTTGCTGCAATAGTTGCAGAACCTTTTGCGGGGTTTGTTGTTTGTTGATTTAATAGCGGTTTCGTTGGGTCACCTTTTCTGGTAGCACCTTCTTCAGTTAAATCACCTTTTGAAACTCCTTTTCCATTCCCACGTCCGAATTTAATATCCATTAACTCAATTCGAGTTGTATCATTGCGTACAATATTTCTTTTGTCTACACTAACATTCACTGTTGACATCAAAAGAAGAATGACACAAAGTATACAGGTACTATAAACTAATGAACGTGCAGAAATACCGTCCCAAGCTATTGGAATATGGAAAGTAATACCTTCTGGTTCTGAACGGTTTAGGTACCGTGGCATAATCTAAATTTTCTGTTACTTAGTTCTATCAATCCAACGGGATGGAATACTCGTTTTTTGAGAAGCAGTTGTTGCTTCGTCCAAAGTAGAGAATTTTCCATATCGTACATTATATATTGTCCGATCTCGAATTTTTTGCTCACTTACTGTTACATTCGATACTCCTTCGTTTCGTAATTGTTCTGCTTTTTTATAAGCATCAATTTTTGAAAAGGAAGAATGAACCTTCAATGCGAATTCAGGGGACTTTGTATGTTTCGACGATATCGATTTCTGATTATTATTATTACTTGAATTGTAATTGACGGTATTTATATTAGAAGTAGTATTTATTGCATGTTTTTTATGTGTAGAATGATGTTCTACAGAATGATTCTTTGGTGTTGAACGAGCTATACTGGAATGCTGTGTGCTATGATTTTCAACGGTTTTATGATGATTAGAAGTAGAATCGGTACCGTGAACTTCAGATGAAGTGATATGTCTAATACTATCTGAATGAGATGAATGAAGCAAACTGCCTATGGAATCAGATGAATGGGAAATAATATGATCCGATAAAGAGTCGCCATGCTTTGCTTTTCCATTAGGACTTGTATGATTTAAAATTGTAGCCTTCATTGCATACAAAGCTTCTTTGGTTTGCTTCTGTTTCCAAAGCAGAAACAAAATAGACATTGTAACCATCATTGAAGAAATTAGCATTGCAAAGACAATGACAGTTTTTCTATCTAATGGTTTTGACGGTTTTTTTTCTTTTGATTTTTTTACTTTTTTAGCTTTTGGTTCTTCAATCGATTCTTGGTCGTCAAATTGAATTTTAATTGGCTCAACCGCAGGAGAATTGTCTATTCTTGGAGTAGGGTTTTGTTCAGGAGAATGAATGAAATCATCAATGTTTGAAACGTTAAACGTATCTTCATCTGTATCATCTTCGTTAAATGGAGATGAAGTTGGTGTTCCATCATCATGTCCAAAATCGGAAGGCTTACCAGTTGGAATTGACGAAATATCAAATTCGTCTTCAAAGGATATATCATTTTGATAAGAAGCTAATGGGTCGTCATTTTCAGAATAATCATCATTTGAACCAGAATTTCCAGATGATAAAACATCATCTATCGAATCTTTTGAAACCGCTTGAGGGTTAGAAGAGTCTTCAGGAAAAAATCGACTGTTATTTCCAGGATAAGCATCTAAATCATTTAAAAGAAATTGGTCTTCCGTAGAGGCTTGAAAGCCACCTAATGTTTCTTCTATTTCTAATTTATCGGTTAAAGTCATAACTTAAAATTGCCATTGAATACCACCTGATGCAAAAATACCTCTTTCTCTATACATTTCCCAAATAAATATATCTTGATTTAAAAGATTTTGAATTTTTGCAACTGCTTGTACTCCTTTAAATAATGTGTAGGAAGCATCGAATTGAATATCAATATACGAAGGAATTGAAGACGTGCTTCCTTTTTGAGTAATTCTTTCTCCAACATAAGTTCCTGTTGTTCCAAATCTTAACCCGTCCATAGGATAAAAATGTAGACTTGTTGAGGCTTTAAACTGCGGTAAATATGGAATTGAACCATTTGTATCGGCTAAACTAGAAATAACATAAGATGATTGAACCGTTAAATGGACTTTCTTGAAAAGTTCAATAAAAACTTCACCATAGGGAGAAAGAACCGTTGCATCTAAGTAAGAAGGTGAAAATTCAGAATTGATATTCCTTTCAAAAACTATAGTTCTGTTGGTAGAAGCAAAACTTGTTCCTAATTGAATTTGAACAGCTTTTATTGGGTGTATATCTATGGAAGCATTTAATCGTAATTTGTCATAGGTAAAGTCAATTGCTGATGTGTCTAATAAATAAGGGTTTAATTGAAGTAATGTCCTAAAATTATTTTGAACCAAGCCACTTCTACCATTTACATGAAACGAAAAGAATTTATTTATAGAATAATCTAAATTCGCATCAAGCAAAATACCCGCTCTAGTTGAATTTAACGAAGGAGAAGCAACTTGAAAACCACCTCGTCCATTTAAAGTTAATTTATCTGAAATAAACGAAATGAATCCAGTAGCTTCTAAAAACGAGGAGGAAGTTTGTTGTAAATTCTGAATATCAATAGTTGTACCGAGCCCAACCATTGCATTTTCCCAACGTTGAGATATGTCTAACTTTCCATTTAAAAGAGTATTTCCAGCAGAAAAATTAGCAGTAGTCATATCTAAAGAAACCGCAGAAGCGTTCCCTTCGTAGCGAAACCCTTCAAAAGCACCTTCAATGGAAACATCTGCACCAAAAGTACGGACACTTCTATTCTGAGACAATGGAGAACCAAAGAAACTATATGATCTATTTTGGAATTGAAGTTGAGTTTCAGTTAAAGACCCACCAAAAATGTAAAACTTTTCTGGTGCAATATATTGAGTTCGTATACTGCCATCCAACTTGGAAAACTGTGCATTTGGCAAATGACCTTCAGATTGTTCATAATTGCCAATTGCAAAACAAGTAAAATGATCAAAAGCAAAGGCATATCCACCTTCAATTTGTGGAGTTATATACGACCCTAGTTCGCCTCGCAAGAATCCGTCGTACGGTGTAGTAGGCCTCTCGGGCAATATAAATGCTGGAATAGAACGAGTGCTATTGCGATGTTCTTCTTTTTGAAGTAAAGAATCTAATTGTTCTTTTGTAAGTGGCTTTGTAATTGAAGGGGGAATTTTGGAAACATTCGTAACCTTAATAGTTGTAGGTTTACGTTTTCCTTCAATAATAAATTCTGGTAACTCAAAGGGTGTTTGTTCAGTTTGAGCAAATACATTTGAACTAAGAGCTACAAACAAAAAAGCGAATAATATTTTATTAGCGTACATTTAGTTTTTTCATCCTTTCTGCAGCTTTTACTCCATTAGTGTCATCTTTGTTTTTATCAATTATTTCTTGTAATAATTTTTTAGCCGAGTTTTTATCTGAAACATCAACATAACATTCAACAAGTGCAAAAGTAGCTTGTATCCATTGTTGAACAACATCT
>JBDNFX010000395.1:0-1826 GCA_041689575.1 Kapaibacterium sp. (SeqCode) | reverse complement strand
AATTTCCAAAAAGAGTTCGAAAACAAGCACAAGTTAGAGTGCTAAACCGAAGCAAATGTAAAAGGCTCCTATACTAATAGGAGCCTTTTTTCTTTTAGTGCTAAATCTTTATAATATTTACATTGATTAAACCTATTTTAGATAGTCTTAAAACACAAAACCACCATACCGGAGTATCGTGGTTTTATGCTTTTCTTTTTTTTGTACGCAGCTTCAGTTAAGAAACCACTTTTTGTACCATTAAGGTATCGATTAACTATTCTAACTATTGTAAAAATCAACATTTACAAAAAGAAACAACTATATTTCTACAATGGTTTCTTAAGTTGAACCATGAAAACATTCAGTTACCGCTTTTGTCTTTTTGTGTTTCATTTTCGTTTGTCATTTTCATTTATTCTCCAAATAATTTACAGTTTTTTGTAATCTATCTAAATCTTTCAAGTCCGCCGTCTCATACCATTCGAGTTAATCATAAACCATTGCATCGTCGAATGACAATGTTCCTGCTGCAAATATATCTTTCAGTTGTTTAGTATAAATCGGCATATAAACAACGTTCTTTTACAACTTTTCACTATAACCCATACATTAACCCGCCATCTTCGATTCTGTCTCGTAACATTTCTTGGATAAAGAATTGTTTTTCTTCTTCTGTTGGCAAACTTTCTAAATGGTCTAAACTTGCTTTTGTGAAGTATTCATCTTCTATTCAGAACATAAAAATGTCAGAATCATATTTGCCAAATGATTAAAAACCTTCATTACTTTTGCGTTCCATGGTCGTCTCCTGTTTTTATGATTTTAAAGAATTATACTACAAAAACAATACTTTAATTATCAGTGAATGACAATAGAGAAAATGAAGTTGTTTTATAAAAAAGAAGAAATTAGAAAAATTTTCTTAATAAAAAACCTCACCCAGTCCCTAAGTCTTTAAGGCAAAGAGGAGGGCAGTTTTTTGATACTTTACTAAAGTTTACTTACAATCTATCGTAGGCAGATTTTACGAGGTTGTCGATAGTTTTTTGAGTAAAATAATGTTGGGTTTGAAAACCAGTAGCAAGGAGAATATCCCTATGAAAAACGACAAATTCACACACAATGGTTTTTTCGGAAAGTTTTAAAACTCGGGTAGTTATTGAAATGATAGCACCCAGTGGAGCCATACCCTTGTGGGTGATTTCAATTCCACCACCAAGTGCGTTTTCGTCTTCGTCGAAGTACGGTTCAATGGTTTTCCTAGCACATAATTCTACGTGGTAACATAACCAAAAAGTTGAATACACCGGATCAATAACGGTATCTTCAAACGAAGCGAGCATTTCTTCCGTTACCAAGATTTCAAGGGTATTTGAGCCATTGATTATTTTTTGTTTCATACTAAATTCAATAAAAACAGTTACCTTTGCAGAATGAAAAAGATACTTCGATCCTTACCACTTCTCCTTGTATGTATAACAAATGTACTATTTTCTCACCAGCCAAGTCCAATTTTGATGGATTTGGGATTCACCTGGCAAGATAAATTATATCATGTAGGTGCATTTATCGTATTGGGAATTTCTGCAATGTATGCACTTTCTTCTTGGAAAATGCCAACGATGTATAGAATTCTAATCATACTTTTTTTTGGGGCTTTTTGGGGGATGATGGACGAAATACACCAAAGTTTTATACCGAATAGAACCGCAGCCGTCGACGATTGGATAGCAGATTTGATTGGAATTTCCATTTCACTCCTATTTATAAGATATTTTTACCCAAAAGAGAACAACAATGAGCTTTCAGCTTCTTAAAACCGATTCTGAAACGGATGCTCGCTT
>JBDNFX010000394.1:0-3447 GCA_041689575.1 Kapaibacterium sp. (SeqCode) | reverse complement strand
TTCTGTTTTAATTTTAACAGTAGAATCTATTCCAATAATATTTTTAACATCTACCCAATTTGAAGGATTTGATTTAAATGAATTTAGAAAATATAGTTGTAAATCTGTATCTACTTTCTTTTCATTTTCAAGTTGATTAATCGTAAATATTGAACCTTTTGGACAGCCTTCAGCTATAGTAGTATAGTATTTCCAGTTATCATTACTTTTCATTTTAACATATGCTACAGTAACTCTACAACTACTTATACTAAATGTAGTAGGTAAGGAATAAATAAAAGAACGTGAAGCCTTGTTGAAAAAATCTGGAATTAAAGAATCTTTCGTTTTTGTATTGTAGAGAGGTACAATTCCTAATTCCCAAGGATACTCGCTTTCTGTTAATTGAGAAATGTATTTTATTTCAAGAATATTATTAGATACAATATCAGATTTCACCTTATTCAAAGAAGGAAATGTTGTAGAAAAGAGTGTTACTGGTACTAAGTATAATAGTAAAATAATTTTGGATTTCATATATTAGGTATAGTTATAATGGGTAAAGTATTTAATGCATTTGTCTTTTTCTCATCAATAATAGAGGCATATATCTGAGTAGTTTTTAAATCTTTATGATTTAAAAGTTTTGAAATAGTATATATATCTACATTCTTCGTTAACAAAAGTGTAGCAAATGTATGTCTTGCAACATGAAAGGTGAGTTTCTTTTTGATTCCGGCAACTTTAGCCCATTTTTCTAAATTTCTCTCAACATTCGATATATCCGGCAATGTAAACAAAAATTCATTATTAGAAGCATAATTTAAAAATACCTTCATTGATTCTGTTAATGGAATGTATTGTATTGACGATGTCTTCTTATTTCGTAAAACTATATGATTATTTTCATAATCAATATTATTTGTTTGTAATTGATTTATATCTGAAAATCGTAACCCACATAAACAAGAAAACAAGAAAGCTTTTTTGACATTTTCATTTACACAATGTGATTTTGAAAGTAATACAATTTCGTTTTCAGACAAATATGTTCTTTTAGTTTCTACACCTTGTATTTTCCTAACAATATTTAGATCAATATTTTTTAGATATTTTTTTGACTTTAAAAATCTTACAAATTGTAAAAATAATGTGTAGTAAGTTTTAGCACTATTTGGAGCAATTGTATTAAGTAAATATTGGACAAATTTGTTGATTGATTCAATTGTTATATCTTCAATTGAATTGAATAATAAACTTCTTTTTATGTGATGTTCTAAAGAAGAAAAGCTGGATTTTGACTCTGTAGAAGTTTTAGTATTTTTCAATTCTAGAATAAAACTTAAAAGCGACTGTTGAGAAGTGGTTTGTACTTGAAAAATATCAGAATTGTTAAATAGCTCAACATTCAATTCTGCAATTTTAGCATTTGCAAATGCTAAAACTTCTCTATTATGCTTTCGTTCTTCTTTTGTTCTTGGAAGAGAAAAGATATGACATTTTAGAAATTTATACTGGTGTTTTTTGTGGATATAAATATCTAAATAAAGACTTTTTCTATTATCTTTAAGTTCTTTGTAGCGAAGTTTTATACTCATACAAGTCCTTAAAAAAGGAAAAAGACAACTGTTTTACGGTTGTCTCTTTCAATTCGATTAACTATGATATTCTAAAGTTTCTTTAAAGAAAGGATCTTTATAAGCGAGGGCATTCTTTTTAGCAAATTGCATTGACACTACAAAGAGGAACAAACCTACCATCATTACCCAAGGTACTATTTCTTGCCAGCTAAAATGGAAAGACGATCCATGAATAGCTGGGAAAATAATCCAAGCTAAGTCAATAAAATGACTAATTAGAATGATACAAGATGCAATAATCAACATAGTTTTTTTACGCTTAACATCTTGTCGAAGTAACAGCATAAATGGAACAACAAAGTGCAATGCTATGTTTAGGTATCCTAGTATTTCCCAACCATTAGAAAGCCTAGATGTAAAGTAAATTGTTTCTTCAGGCATATTTGCATACCAAATTAAGAAGTATTGAGAGAAAGCAATATATGTCCAAAATACAGTAAAAGCAAACATTAGCTTTCCTAAGTCATGATAGTGTTCTTCCCTAATTGCATTCTTTAAGTATCCACCTTCTTTAAGTGCAATTGTAAATAAAGTAATCAATGCAATTGTTGATACAAAATGACCTGCAAAACAATATATTCCCCAAATTGTTGAAAACCAATGTGGTTCTAAACTCATCAACAAGTCAAAAGAAAAGAATGTAATAGTTATTGCATAAATAATCGCAAAAGGAGCAGCTCTTTTTAAATTCTTTTTAGTTGGTCCAAAATCTTCAGCAGTATCTTGTTTAAAAGAATTACCAACTATAAATTTGTACATCCAATACCACAACACAACATAAATTGCTATTCGAATGGTAAAAAAAGTAGAGTTTAAATATGCAGATTTTTGTGCAATTATATAATCATCTGCGGGTGCATGCATCCAATGATGATATAAATGACCCATACCTGCTATTATTGGAATAAACCCAATAACAAGGTATGGAATGAAACCTGCAAACATTTCTGGAATTCTTCTAATTCCTGTACTCCATCCAGCACGTGCTAAGAATTGGAGAGTAGAAAAAAAGACAGCCGTAACTGTAATTCCTGCTACATAAACAAACCCAAGTAAATAAGCTGCTAAAAATCGTTCTAAATCTAATATTGCGGCTATAACCGAACCAGTCACTCCAACAACAATCATTACGATAGCAATCATTTGGAGTTTTTTATGGAATTGAGTTCCCTTTAAGATAATAGGTTCAAAATTACCCATTTTATTCTCCCTTAGATGAAGTTGATAAAGTTAATTGTGTATTTGAATTTGGCTTCAAACCACTTTTTTCTTGCATTGTTCGAATATAATGAATTACTGCCCAGCGATCAATTTCAGATAATTTATCTGCATATTTAGGCATAACGCCTTGTCCAGCAGATATAATATGAAATATTCTGCCATCACTATAATCTGTTGCTTTTTGAACTACTAAAGAAGGAGGAGGCGCAAACCCTTTTTTAACAACTAGACCTTGGCCTTTTCCATCTGTGCCATGACATGGTACACAAAAAGTTGTATATTTATTTTTTCCTCTTGCTAAAACAAAATCATTTTTAACAAGCGTATTTTCATACAAAGAATCTGCAGATGATACTTCACTCATTTTTAATTTATAACTAGTACCTTCAATAGGAATTGTACCTTCAACTGGTTTTCTCGATGTGGAACGATCTGCAAAGAAAGAAGTTCCTTGTTGAGTTTTAGCCTTAAATTGGTTGTCCATATCACCGTTAAATTGTAAAGGTGGTTTTTCTGAAAACCAAGAAATTTCAGCAGATAAAACCATGGCAACAAAAAAGACAAATGGAATTGCCAGTATTGTTACAAGAATTATCTTTCCGTTTAT
>JBDNFX010000393.1:0-4413 GCA_041689575.1 Kapaibacterium sp. (SeqCode) | reverse complement strand
GACACAAGCATTCTTTCAAAAGCTAAAACGGGACTTTTTACAGAATATTCAATTCGGCATATACCTGCGGTTTATTTTCAAAAATATTTTTCAAAACAAGGATCACAATACAAAATTGACGATGAGATAGTACAAATGGTACGTTTCTTTTCAATGAATTTGTACAATGAAATTGAATGGAAAGAAGTTCGCAACATAGATTGTGTTTTTTGTTGCAATGTAATGATATACTTCGATCAAGAATCAAAGAAGAAAGTATTATTAAGAATATACGACTCGTTAGAACAAGTTGGTTATTTGTTTGTTGGTTATTCTGAATCATTGTTTGGGATTGAAAATCCATTTTCTCGAAATTATATGTTGAAGTCTTTAGGCTATAAAAAAGAAGAAAGAAACAGATTGAAAAAACAAAGAGCGGAAGAATTCGTTTAAAAAGAATGAGAAATGTTTAGTATTGACAATTACGAGTTTGAAATAAAATGATATTTTTGGTTGTGGATACCTCACCAACAATGAGAAGAATTGTTAAGAATTCATTAAAGGCGCTTGGATATACGAAAGTAATTGAAGCAAACGATGGTCATGAAGCAATAGTAAAATTACATTCTGAATCAATTGACTTTGTAATTACTGAATGGAATATGCCTGGTTTAGACGGTTTAGAATTAACAACTATCATTCGATCTGACGAAAATTGGAATAAATTACCAGTATTGCTTATATCTTCGAGAGCCTTAAAAGAAGATATTCTAACAGCAATGAAAGCAAAAGTGAGCAACTATTAAGTCCGCCCTTTTACTCCGCAACTACTCAAAGAAAAAATCGATTCTATATTGTTTCTAAGTTAAAATCAAAAATAGAAAACCAAATAAAGTTTAAAAGCCTACAGAATGAATACAATAAGAGAATTTGTACCTGAAGATTTCACTCCAGATAGAGAAATTGAGCGAAAAGAAGCTGCATTTAAAGACTTTCTACTATTAAAAAGAATAACAGGAGATTTAAAAAGAGAACATAAGACTGACTTAATTCCTCAAGATGTAGTTCAAGAAAGCGGTGAAACAGTAATAATAGAAATACCCCCAGAAGAACATGAACAAGACAATACAAAGTTCATAATACATAGAACAGTTGAAGGTGAAATAGAAAAAATCGAATTGGTTTGTACTTGCAGTAAAAAACATGTTATTAAATTTTCATACGAAGATTTAAACAAAGAAAACCGAGCTCCAGATAAAAATGAAGAGATAGAATTATAAAAAAATCCTACATTTTTCACAATAAATTTGCAAACCTTCATTTTTTTGCTTATTTTTCGTATTCCTAAGAAAATTGCACACGTTTTATTCAGACATTTAAATGTTTATGGTTGACCAAGAATTACCTGTTTCTGAGAATGAAGATCAAAAAAATCTAGAAGTTGTAGCAGAAACAGAAGCTCAACAAAATGCTAACTCACCAGCAGTTGTTGAAAGTGAACTTCAGAAAACTGAAGAAGTTGTTCCACAAGATGAAGTATCTGAAGTAGAAGTTTCAGAGTCATCTCCCAATGTTAGTGATGAAGTATCTGAAGTAGAAGTTTCAGAGTCATCTCCCAATGTTAGTGATGAGGCTGTAGTTTCTCATACTACAGTTGCTACATCTGTAGTAACAGAAGAAGTTAAAGAAGTGCCAGTGATTTCACCAGTTGAACAACAAATAGATTCAAACAACTCAGATATTCCACATTTTGCTGCTGGAAAAACTTCACCTACAGTTGAACTTTCTCCAGAACAGAAAGCAGAAGCAGAAGCAGTAGCCGCTGCTAAAAAAGCTCAAAAACGTGAACATGAGAAAAAAAGAAGAGAAGAACAACAGAAAAAACATCAAGTTGTATTTGATGAACTTGAACAATTACATAAAGAAAATGCTGCAATTGATGTAGTAATCATTGCACGTGTTAAGGGTGGTTTGCGTTGTACATATAAAGCTTTACCAATGTTCTTGCCTGTTTCTCACTTTCAAAACATTTCAAATCCAACCGAAGATGATTTGATGGGAACTATAAATAAAACCATATCAGTCAACATTCACGAAATTGGTAAGGATGATCAAGGTCGTTTTGCTGTGGTTGTATCAAGAAGAAAATTATTAAAAGCTCAACGTTGGGCAGAACTTTCTGTAAATGATATTGTTGATGGTACTATTTCATCAGTTGTATCGTTCGGATTGTTTGTAAATATAGATGGTATCGAAGGATTAGTCCATATTTCAAGGCTTTCGAATACTCGTATTGATGATATCACGAAGGTATACAAACAAGGTCAAAAAATTAAAGCTGTCATTACTTCAATAAATAATGAAACACACAAAATTTCTCTTTCAACTAAAGAGTTAGAAGCTTCTCCGTATGTTGGTGTTACAGAAAAGTTATCAGTAGGTACTAAAACTAAAGGAACAATTGTTTCTATAACAAGTTTTGGTGCATATATTGAATTACTTCCCGGTATTCAAGGGTTATTGCGTAATGGCGATTATTCTTGGACTCAACGTGTTAGAAATTTAGGTGAATTAACTGCTATTGGTTCAGAAATTGACGTTATAATTTTAGATATTTCTGAAGAAAAACAACAACTTTCATTAGGTGTTAAACAATTATTCTCAAATCCTTGGGATTCAATTACTGAACAATTTGATAAAGAATCAACTTATTCAGTTGTTGTTAAAAAAGCTATTAATCAAGGGTTTATTGTAGAATTAACCGATCAAATTGACGCTTTTATACCAAAATCTAAATTAGTTCAAGCAACTGCAAAAACTCTTGCTGTTGGTGATTCTTTAGCAGTGAATATTCTTGAAATTGATCCTAAGAATTCTTCAATTGTGTTGTCTCAAGAAGGATACGTTCCAAGCACGAATTATTCTTCTGACCGTCCAAAACGCCAAGACAACGATCGTGGTGGAGATAGAAACGATAGATCTTCTAATTATAAAGGAAAATCTCAGTCGTATTCTAATCATGGTTACGATTCTTCTGGTGGAAATGATTCTAAAGAACAAAGTTCTGTTACACTATTTGATATGCTTGACGAAAAGCAAAAGAATAAAATCAATAAACTAACAGAATAATTTCCATACAATTTTCTATCTATAAAACACTCTTATTACAAGAGTGTTTTTTTTTATAAGGAAACTATGAATATTTTAATTACTGGTGCATCAAGTGGAATTGGACTGTCAACTGCAAAGTTGTTTGCTTCTCAGGGTCATACATTGATTTTGTTAGCCCGAAGACTTGAAAAACTGAAGAAACTTTCAGCATTCCTTCAGTTAGAATACAAAAATAATAACATTTATTTTCAATGTGATGTTCAAGATTATTCTCAAGTTCAAACAGTTTTTTCAAAATTAGATGACGCAAATATTGGAATAGACATTCTTATTAACAACGCAGGTTTGTCTCGAGGATTAGAACCAATTCAAGATGGAATACTCCAAAATTGGGAAGAGATGATTGATACAAATGTAAAAGGATTGCTGTATGTTACAAAAGAGGCGGTGCCGTTTTTAAAAAAATCTACTAACCCAACAATAGTAAATATAGCTTCTATAGCGGGTAGATGGGTGTATCCAAATGGAAATATTTATTGTGCTACTAAATCAGCTGTAAAAATGTTGTCAGAATCAATGAGAGTCGATTTCCATCAATTAGGATTTCGGGTAGTGAATATTGATCCGGGTTTAGTAGAAACAGAATTTTCAGAAGTTCGTTTTCACGGAGATACTGAAAAAGCAAAAACAGTCTATCAAGGCTATGAACCACTAACAGGAAATGATATAGCAGAATGTATTACTTTTGCTGTAAATGCTCCTAGTAATGTTGTAATAGCTGATATGATGGTTTTGCCAAAAGCTCAATCAACGGCAACAATTGTTCATAAGAATTTGTAGTCTATGCTCAATTTCCCTCCAAAGAGAATTATTTGTTTGACAGAAGAAACAACAGAAACTCTTTATGCATTAGTTGAAGAAGACCGAATTGTCGGTATTTCAGGCTTTACCGTACGTCCTAAAATTGCTCGAAAAACGAAACCAAAAGTTTCAACCTATCTTGATGCTAATATTCCGTTAATAAAGAAATTACAACCGGATATTGTATTTGCGTGGTCAGATTTGCAAGCCGGAATTTGTGAAAAATTGATTAAAGAGGGAATTCCCGTACTGTGTTTCAATCACCGTACGATAGAAGGAATTTTTTCAATGATTCAGACCATAGGAGCTTTGTTGCAAATTTATGAAAAAACCGATAAGTATTGTATAGAGTTACGAACTAAATTACAAGAATATAAAGAAATCGGAGATAGTTTTAAAACGAAACCCAAAGTATATTTCGAAGAATGGTACGATCCATTAATTTCAGGAATATCGTGGGTG
>JBDNFX010000392.1:0-2020 GCA_041689575.1 Kapaibacterium sp. (SeqCode) | reverse complement strand
GAATTACCGTCATTTGCAGAGCCTAACATTATTAGTTCAACATTATCAAAATGAGCACTTCCTTTGCCAACAAAGTATATTCCAACTGTTACATTTTTAGCATAATCTGGAATAGTTGTTGAAATCTTATACGTTTTCCAACTTTTAGTACCCATTGGGACATTCACTAATTCATAAACTTTTTCCGATTCTCCAACACTATAACTAAGATATAAATTTGCAAAACTGTTTTCGTCTGCATCTACTTTTATATCTGAAGTAAAGCGGATTCTTTTGTTCTTGTATATTTCTGCGGGGAAAGATTGTAAAAGTATTCCATAATCAGAATATTCACCTTTTTGATTAGAAATAGTAATTTTTTGATTAGAATTTTCAGAAGTAACTTCAAAGGAATATCCTGTTTTTTTAGTAAAATCAGGAGCGTACCATTCTTTCGGAGTTGAACCCAAAGAATCAATATCAAATTTAAATGGAGTAAAACTCGATCCTACTGGAATCATAGAATATTCAGTTTTGGAACCTTGTGAAAAAACTAAAACTGAAGAGAAAAAGGATAGAAATACTATTTGAAACAGAAGTCTAATCATATTATAGGCATTTTAAGTTACATAACAACTTTTATGTAACGTTCTTTAAGCCTTTTCATTTTTTCAATCTACATTCAAGTTGCCAATATAGTTTGAAAATCTTTTTTTCGTCGTATCTTTGTAAAAACTGTTTTAAATTTAAAAGTAAAAAAACAATGTCTCAACATTTCAAAATTATTATCATAGGCTCAGGACCAGCAGGTTTTTGCGCAGCCTTATATGCCTCAAGAGCAGGACTTTCTGTAGCCGTTTTTGAAGGTCGTCAACCAGGTGGGCAATTAACAATTACAACAGAAGTTGAAAACTATCCAGGTTATGAACATGGAATCATGGGTCCAGAAATGATGGATATTTTCAGAAAACAAGCGCAACGTTTTGGAGCACAGTGTTTCTTTGAATATATCGAATCGGTAAATTTTTCGGAAAGACCCTTTTCTGTAACTTCCGATAGAGATAACAAAGTGTACACCGCAGATGCAATTATAGTTGCTACAGGTGCAACTGCAAAACTATTAAATGTTCCCGGTGAAACTCATTATATGGGATATGGAGTTTCTGCTTGTGCAACATGTGATGGTTTCTTTTTTAAGAATCAACATGTTTATGTTATTGGTGGTGGAGATACAGCAATGGAAGAAGCAACTTATTTAACAAAACATGCAGCGAAAGTTACAATTGTACATAGAAGTGAAGAATTCAGAGCTTCCAAAATTATGTTAGAAAGAGCTAAATCAAATCCAAAAATTGATTTTATTTTCAATTCTAAAATTGTTGAGTATTGTGGTGAGAAACTTCCTTCAGGAGTTCCAAAATTGACATCACTTCGCTTAGTAAATACTAAAACAAATGAAGAAACTTCCGTACCAGCAGATGGTGCATTTGTTGCAATTGGACATCAGCCAAATACTCAGTTGTTTAATAATCTATTAGAAATGGACAATGTTGGTTATATTCAAACTGTTGCTAAATCAACTTATACGAATGTAACTGGTGTGTTTGCATGTGGAGACGCACAAGATTCTGTATATAGACAAGCTGTTACTGCCGCAGGTAGTGGGTGTATGGCAGCCTTAGATGCAGAACGATGGTTAGAAGGTCATTGATTATTGTGAATACTTTCTTCAGCCTGATTTCAAAATCAGGCTTTTTTTATACCTGAATCATCAAAAAATCTTTGTAACTCCAATGGATAATTTTGATTTTCGTTCACTATAAAACATTCTTGATTTTCTACAAACCAAATTGTTTTGGAAATTTCCATAATAGTATGTATATCGTGAGTCGAAAGTAATATACCAATATTATGTTCAGAAATTGTATGTAGAATTTTTAAAATTGTTCTCTTCATTGGTAAATCTAAATGAGAGGTTGGTTCATCCAAAATAAGGAAGAGTGGTTCTTGGGCAATTGCTCTTGCGATATGGCATTTTTGT
>JBDNFX010000391.1:0-3889 GCA_041689575.1 Kapaibacterium sp. (SeqCode) | reverse complement strand
TTAGAATCTGGAGTAGATGCATCTATAGTTCATGATAATTTAGTAGATCAAAATGAAAATATAGTATTACAAGGTTCTTTAATGAAAAGAACTAAACTAACATTTGATCTTTCTATGATTCCAACAAGTGCATTTATACATTTTGCTCAATTATCATTCGAAAGAGATGAAACAAAGTCATTGGGAAGTACTACTGGAATTGACGAAATCATTGCTCTTGCTTATTATTCTTCTCCAGAAAGTGCATCAATAACTTCAGACCGACTGTTTTTATCGAGAAGGAAAGAAGGAACAAATACTTATACTTTTAACTCAATTATTTCCTTAGTAGAACAATGGTTACGATACTCTAAGGGTAAAGGAGTTGCTTATTTAGAACCTGAAGGTACTAGCAAATTGTTAGAAATTGATAAGGTTTCGTTTTATGGAGTATCAAACCCAGATTCTACAAAACGACCATCATTAAAAGTGATCTATTCAACAAGACCGGGGTTTGGAAGAAAATGATAGTAAAAAAGTTCGTTGTTTTCCTTTTTCTATTCTTAATTGCTATAACTTCAAACGTCTTTTCTCAAGGTGGGTCTAATTACTCACTTTTTGGATTCGGTGACGAACGAGTATCGACAGGTGCTACTTACGATGCACGTTCTGGGACTTCAATTGCTGTAAAATCTGATCATGGAATCAATTTAGCTAACCCAGCATTACTAGGGTATGGAGAATTTACTAGAATGCAAGTTGGTTTTAGATTTAATCAGCATTTGAACATTCCCAAAAGTGGTGAAGCAGTTGCTCAATTTAATAGTAAATTAGATGGATTTTCTGCATTGTTTATGTTAGATACTGCTAAAAAAGCTGCTTTTAGTATTGGTATTTTTCCTTCTACATCTGTCAATTACAAAACTTCGTCTACTTTCAACGATACAGTCGGCTCTGTACCATTTAAAGGGAAAACTTTTTTTGAAGGTTCAGGTGGTATTACAAATGCATATATAGCAGGTTCATATAGTCCATTTACAAATTTCACTATTGGAGGTTCAGTTGCAGCTCTACTCGGTAATTCAGTACGTAGTGTTCAATCGGTTCTTGTAGGTGAAAATTTGTTTTCTTCTTCTAGTAGAATAGAAGATGTTTATAGAGGAAGTTCTGCAAAACTTGGTGTTATATTTACGGGAATTCCAAATCTTACGATTGGTGCTGTCTATACAATTCAGCCTCAGGTTTCTATGACAAGCACCATTAGATACTCATATTTTCTACTACCTGATACAACTTTTAGGACAATTTCTCAAGAAACCAGTCCAAATTCTTTTGCATTAGGATTTAGTTATGATTTAGGTGATTTTTCTGTTGCGAGTGATTTTGAACATTCAGACTATTCGTCGGTTAAATATAGAAAAACCGAAGGTGTAACTTTTGGAAGTATGCAACGATTTTCTGCAAGTTTTTCAAAAAATAGATCTCGCAGGTTTTCTGTACCATATTCAGAAAAAATAGGATATCACCTTGGTGCTGGGTATATTTCTCATTATGTTAATATAAATGGCTCTCAATTGAGTGAACAATTTGCGTCATTAGGTATGGACATACCATTTGGAGATGCTATATTTGATGTTGCAGGTGTTTTTGGAACCAGAGGAACAACTAACGATACTTCAACTCGTGAACTATTTGCTAGATTTACTTTTACTCTTTCAATTGGTGAAACATGGTTTCAACCTTTTAAAAGAGAACAATACTAAAATTTCTTTATAATAAATAAATTCTTAATTCAATAGTAAATGGAAATATCAAAAAACATAGCAATTATTGGTGCAACTGGTTTAGTAGGAACTACAATGATTTCTGTATTAAAAGAACGTGGTTTACTAAATCAGAATGTACGGTTATTTGCTTCAAAAAACTCTGCTGGAAAGAAAGTCGAAATAGAAGGAATTCATTTCGTTATTGAAGAGTTAACTGATGATTCCTTTGATTCAATAGATATTGCTTTGTTTTCTGCGGGCAGAGCTATTTCGAAAACTTTTGCACCAATCGCAGTATCGAAAGGTTGTATAGTCATAGATAATTCTAGTGCTTGGAGAATGGATTCTTTCGTACCATTAGTTGTACCTGAAGTTAATAGTGACGCTTTGAACACGCATAATGGAATAATTGCTAACCCTAATTGTTCAACAATTCAGTTAGTGATGGCATTGTCTCAACTTGAAAAGAAATACACTTTAGAAAGAGTAATAGTTTCCACGTATCAATCAATTAGTGGGGCTGGACAAACAGGTGTTGATCAATTAAAAAATGAAATTAAAGGTATTGAACCAGAAAATAGAATTTCAGATCATCAATTAGCATTCAATACAGTTTTCCATTCATTTAGTGGTAGTTCTCAAAGCGAAGAAGAGTTAAAAATAATGAATGAAACAAAAAAGATTTTATCATTACCAAATTTATCAATTTTTGCTACTTGTGTTCGACTACCAATTATTGGTGGTCACGGTGAATCTGTCTATGTAAAAACAAAAAAAGAAATGAACATTGAAACAGTTCAAGAAGATTTTTCAAATTCTAAAAATATTATACTATTAGACGATCCTTCATTAAATATATATCCAACAGTGTTACATAGTTCTGGAAAAGATGAAACCTTTGTAGGGCGATTACGTTTAGAATCGCCAACTGAACTCCATTTATGGGTTGTTGCAGATAACCTACGTAAAGGTGCTGCTTCTAATGCTGTGGATATTGCTCAGTATATTTTAGAGAAAAATCTTTTTACTTTTTCTAAGAATTAAAGAGAATTAGAATGAAACAGATAGTTGTTATTATGGCGGGTGGTTATGGTGAACGTTTTTGGCCTCTTAGTAGAAAGTTTAAGCCAAAGCAACTTCAATGTTTAGTTTTTACCTCTCAAACTATGCTTGAACAAACTATCAATAGAGTTGAAGGTATTGTAGAGAAAGAAGATATTTATATTATTACAAACGAAGCATTATTTGAGCAAATAATAGAATCATCTTTTGAACTTATACCATCAGAAAATGTTATTACTGAGCCTTCAAAAAAGAACACAGGACCTTGTTTACTCTATGTTCTATCATTCATAAAGAATAAATATAAATCTGTAAATATTTCAGATGAAGAACTTACTATTGCAATTCTTGCAGCTGACCATTTTGTATCGGATATAAATCTTTTTCAAAATTGTTTTCAACAATGTTGTATAAAAGCAAGTCAAGGAATTGGTATTGTTACAATTGGAATTACACCAACAAGACCAGAAACTGGATATGGTTATATTCAAATTTCAGAAAAAGATGAAAAAGGTATTTTTGAATCAATACGTTTTGTAGAAAAACCATCATTGGAAACAGCATTTGAGTATATGAGCGATGGAGCTTTTTTGTGGAATAGTGGGATGTTTTTCTGGCGGTTAGATTACTTCTTTAAAGAACTTCAGTTGGTTTCAAAAGAATTAGGACCATTGGTAAAAGATTTTCTTGTTGAAGAAAATGAAGAAAACATAAAAGAGTTGTTTGCAAAATTACCAGACATTTCCATAGACTACACATTAATGGAACAAGCTAGAAATGTATTTGTACTTAAAGCCTCTTTTGGCTGGGACGATGTTGGATCTTGGAATTCTCTTTTACGAGTAAGGAATACTTCAAATGAAGGAAACTTAGTATCTGGAAAAACTATAGTGTTGGATTCTAAAAATTCTGTAATTATGAATTTTTCTACAGAAGATTCCAAAATCCTTACTACCTTAGGAATTTCTGATTTGATTATCGTTTCGACTGACGATGCCATTTTGGTTTGTCATCAAGACCATGTTCAGAATGTTAAAAAAATATTAACAGAAATTAAACAACAACAGTTAACAACATTACTT
>JBDNFX010000390.1:0-2287 GCA_041689575.1 Kapaibacterium sp. (SeqCode) | reverse complement strand
TCAAGAGTAGTCAGTTTATAAATCAAAGAGTTATAATATTTAAGTACCCTTTTAAAGTACTATAGAGTAGATATTTATGAAGAGATACACAAGAAATCATGTTATATACTTTAGAGAAGAGTTTAAAAAGAAATATTCAAAATTCATCAAGAAAGTTGAAAGAATCAAAATCACAGATAATCTTAAATACTTACAATAATGAGGCTGAATTTGCATTGAAACAATTTTGAAGTAAACGTATCGTCAGATTGTCATAAAGTGTTATCAAAAGTATCATCATTGCTACTTAAAATTGTTTTTGTTTCACTAACTGAAAATCTGTATAGAGTTGTTTTTGACCATTAAATCATCATTACAAGGGATGTAAGATTTCCTTGAAAATGATATACTTGAAATAGCTCCAGTGTATCAGTTGTTTTTAACAATTGTAGTAAGTGCATGCGGAAAACTCCCCAACGGGTTCTCATTGGTATAGTATTGATATTTTCTTTTTTTGATTGTTATTCCAATCAAGAAAAAGAACGTTTTATAGCACGCACTATATTTTCATTTCAAGCTTTTCACCTTCATTCAATTGTTTGGAAAAATTTTTTCCAAATTGATTCTACTTCTAACGACACCTTTAACCCTACGCTTTCTCCAACTATCGATGAAGAAAACCCAATCCTTTTAAACTATTTAAAAAAAACTTCGAGAAACTCATCGTTATTGATTGGTCCTCGTGGTTATTCTTCTGGTCGTAAAACACCAAAGTATAAGTTAGGGTATATGTTCGACAAAGAAGCTGGGCAAGTGATGCTTCGAGACTCTATTGACAATATCGAATTGGGTATTCCACTGTTTTTCACATTAGACGATTACCTCCGAAGACGACAAGAATTTGTAAAAAACTCTATGTGGGATTCGTTAGTTGCACAATATAAATTAGACCCTAAAATTAAATTATCCGAAATGGAGCGAATGTTGGATGCCGTTACTGGGCTAACAATTCCAATTCCTCCAAGCTTAGGTTCGATTTTTGGGAAACCAGAAGTTTCCGTAAATGTTACTGGCGATGTATTAGTTTCTGCTGGTTGGCGGTGGGACACTCAAAATTTGGGAACTGCTTCCGTTTTTGGCCAAACTATTTCTTCCCCAATATTTAACCAAAGAATTGCCGTAAATGTAGGTGCTAAAATAGGTGATAAGTTAAACTTAAATACCGATTGGAATTCTTTCCGTCAAATAGATTTAGATAATCGATTCCGTATTGGGTTCGACGGTTATGATGACGACATTATTAAACGGATAGAATTTGGTAACGTTCAACTTCAAACTCCTTCAACGTTTATAAATGGTTCTCAAGCACTTTGGGGTATTAGGGCTGATTTCCAGTTTGGTCCGCTTTTCTTGAAATCTATAGCATCTCAACGCCGAGGGGAACGTAGAACCTTACGATTCCAAGGTGGATCTGCAAAACAACATATTATACTTCGAGCTTATGATTATTCTCAGAATCATTTCTTTCTCGATACGATGTATAAAAATGTCTATAGAGCCTATTTTCAGAATAATACTCCTGTTATTCCAGCGTCCGCTCAAGCATTACGTGTAACACAATTAGAAGTCTACGAATCTTCCGTAGATCTAACTGAAGTTGATGCTGTAAACGGAGTTGCTCAAGCAGATTTACAACCAATTGGTAATGGTCAACTATATCCAAATGCAACAAGATATACTCCTGTGGAAGCTGGGAAGGTTGAATGGGGTAGATTCCGTAGACTTCTAGCTGATAAATATGAATTTAATCCAAATTTAGGTACGATAACTATAAATGGAATGCGTAGAGAACGAACTTACGCTGTTGCTTATGCAGTTTCAGGATTAAATGCAGTTGACCCTTCGGATGATCAAATCTACGGTACTTTGTCAAATACTTTATCGGGTACGAATAAAGATACAGTAATTCTTAAATTGGTGTATCGCCCCAATATGCAACCAGGATTCCGTTCTATTTGGTCACGGCAAATGAGAAATATTTATCCTCTTAGTGTTACAAACATCAATACAACAGATTCAAAGGTAAGTGTCTATTATTTAAGTCAGAATAATGATTCATCCGATGTATTAGAAGGGGCTCCCGATAAATTAGTTACCATACTCAGAGTTGACCAAGTAAATAATTCTAGTGGAGCTTCGCCACCTGATGGACAATTCGATTTGAGACCTCCATTTTTTAATCCTCAACGTGGCGAAATTGAGTTTCCTTCCTTAGAACCATTCAGAGAAGAATTAGTTAATTACTTTA
>JBDNFX010000389.1:0-1420 GCA_041689575.1 Kapaibacterium sp. (SeqCode) | reverse complement strand
TGTAATTACATGGTTACTTGAGTGGATTCTGGCTTCACATTTTTGTTGAGCTGGAACACATTACTGGGATCGTATTTCTGTTTTAGTTTCTGAAATATGAATACTTAGTGGAATTTCTAACTCTTTCGATAAGTTCGATGCCGATTGAAGTAATGTAGCAGAACAAGAATAAGGAGCGTGTGTTACAATGCAAGGTGATATTAATGGGTGGTTTTTCCATCGAGCAACAAATTGTTTCGAATACGTAATTCCTTCATTTGGTGTTTTTGCATTGGGGGTAGGGAAATCAATCAATGTTTCTCCCATTACTGCTCTCAAACCAGCCGTTGCTGTTGCTTCAGCAATTTCATTTTGAAAAAAGTACATATCATTAAAACAAGTTATTCCACCGCGAATAAATTCTGCTAATGTTATGAAAGAACCAACAGTAACAAAATCTTTATTGACAAATTCTTTTTCAAGTGGCCAAATTACTGTTTCTAACCATTCCTTTAAAGGCATATCATCGGCAATTCCTCGTAATAACGACATTGCGATATGGGTATGTGTATTTACTAAACCGGGCAGCAATATCTCATTTGGGTAGTCAAGTAAACTTGCTTTTGGATATTTTGCTTTTAAAACATCGCTTGTACCAACATCAACTATGGAATCTCCTACAATATAGATAGCACCTGGCGAAAAAACTTCAAAATTGGCATTTATTGTTACTACATACTTTGCTGTTATCAACTGTGCATAGGAATTCATAGTTACCAAAAATATCGAGAAAATGGATATGTAAAAACTGTTATAAATTTGATGACGATACTTTACTAACCAACGTGTTTCAATTTACAGTAGAAATTACAAAATATTTCATGTTTTTGGGATTGTAATCAATCTCTATAGTTATTGTATAAATAATACTTATTATCGTAATAGTATTTTTTCATTTTAAGAAGAGTGAAATATGAAAACCTTACTTACAATTGGTCTTTTCGTTATCATAAATTTAGTAACCTTTCAATTCTGTTTTTCCCAAACAGATCCTTTCGTACATAGAATAGTACCGATTCAGTTAGAAACATTACAAAATCAATTTAGAGATGGATTACAATTGAAAAACCAATGGAAATATATCAATGTTTATATAGAAAAAAGATGTTACACTATTTACGAATTGTACAGAAGGAATTGACTTCGGTTTATATGCTAATTGAACGCTCAATTGGATCATTTCAAATTCCTATTCACACAAAAGACTTTCCAGCAGGTACATATTTTGCAGTACTACGGTCTGGTAATGATGTAGTTTCTAAGCAGTTTATAGTAAGATATAAATAGCTCTAGGATTGAAAATGATAAAATTTCGGATCAGATTTTGTGAATTTCCAAAAAAGGAGTATATTTGTATTCTCATTTACAAAAATGAAAAAAG
>JBDNFX010000388.1:0-7654 GCA_041689575.1 Kapaibacterium sp. (SeqCode) | reverse complement strand
GTATCTGGACTTGAAAGGTCAAACAATGCTACTGATGTTGGGAAACCATACGAATCATAACTTGACATTCCATAAGAGTAAGCTGCAAATTTTTCTTTACATCTTACATGGTATACTCCATCGCCAGGCAATGAAATGTTTTTTACTGCCCATTTTTTACCGTCTTGTAAGCCCGGATATATATGCGATGGTCCTGAACCCCATCTGTCTTTGAATTTTGTCCAACGAATATCTGTTCCTTCCAAATCACCCCACTCAAGATGATCAGGCATTGCATTGTTTTGATCTAATGTATATACTAAATTCAAATAATTTTGTGAGAAACCAGCTCCATCTCCAACTCCGGGAGTTGAAAAGATAATTTGGTTTTGATATTGTTGCATAGGTGAGTATACAATTTGATATGGATCATTTACAACGTTATCCAATGATTGGCCTTGGTTAAACATTGTCATAGATATAGGTTTGTCAGCACTAACAACAAAGTTTCCATTTGTTCCAGTCCATTGTGTTCCATATTGATTATACTCGCCCCAATCAGCTACTGAGGTTTGAGGCTTTGTTCCTAAAAATGCGATATTTGCTCCATTTACAAATACACTTGTATTTGGTTCTTTTGCAAACAATTGAAAGAATGGACCTGCTGTACGATTAAAGTTCTTAGTCATATGGTATGTTGTACCCCAAGTATTGACGGGTAGCTCCATTTCAATGATATGATCACACCATGGTCTGTCTGAAGGTACATCGGCACACTGAACACCAGAAACAACTCCAATTGGTTTTGATGCTACAACTCTTGATCCTGCAAGTGTTGAACCAACAATTACTGAAGATGCAATTGCAACAACATCACCTTTATTCATTTGGAATTGTTTTGTTTGACCGATTTTCATTCCACCCATTGTTTGAGTAATTCCATTACCAACGAGTGTAAAGAATACTTTTGTATTATCATAAGCTGCTAATATAGTACACATTGATGCAAGGTTTCTCCCAGGCATAGTCCAATTGTGAGCTTGGTAGGTATTAACTACATATTCTCTACCCCAACCAGAGGTTGGAATTGCTAAATATGCATCAGATGTATACGATATCTTAACACATACATAGACTACTATAGGAGCTTTTGAGGTGATTCTAAGTCCTGCTCCAGGGTATACTGTTTCAGCAGGGTGACCTGTTGCACTACCATTTGTATTTACATAGGCTTGAACTTCATTTCCACTCAAAATTACACGAATACAATCGTTTGGTTTTGTTTGGAATTGTCGTTTTGTTCCTGCTGCTTCGTTTTCGACTGTAACTTGCGTTTTTGTCCCACAAGCAATATATAAAGACCAACCATCATTTGGTTGCCAAGATTCTACATAGGCTGGAGGTACCGTAACATAAAATTCGGTTCCTGCATTTGAAGAGTTAAGGTAGGTTGGTACCTTTTTGATATCTACTGGTCCGGTTTGCGAAATTAGATTTTTTGAACCAAGAACACTGAACACTGTTAAAAGCATCAGTAGTAAAAATTTTTTCATAGAGTTAACCCTGTGAGTATAATTAGTGAATCCATAATTTTCAGTTTTCTGTAGAATCAAACATAATATTGGTTTAATTCATCGTTTAAGTTATGAAAATAAATTGAATAAAACAAACTCTTTTCTGATAAAACAGTCAAATATTCGGTAAAAAATTTGGAATGTATGTTTGAATGGGAGACTAAAATTTTTAAGTATTTTTTCAGTTTCTCTTAATTTCTTCCAAAATTACTTTTTACTTGTGTCAAGAAAAGTTTACATATCTGAACTATGCTCAAAATATAATTATTATCGAATTGGAGTAAACTGCGGATTTTTTGGATCTATTAAAGGTAATGGAGTTTCAACACAACAATCTGGTTTTACGATTTTTCCGCCTACTATTTCAATTCTATCGACTCTCAAATCAACTCTTCTAACATCATCGTATGCTTTAAAATCGCCTTCTTTTCCAACATACCCTTTAACTTTTGACACTACATTTTCATCGTAGTATTTTCCTTTAGCAATAATAACAATTTCTGCTTTAAGAAGTTTTTTTTCAAATTCTTCTTTGTTTGAAACATCATCTGGAAGTAATAATTTTCCAGATTTATGCAATTCTGCTAAATAATTATATTTTGAACTGTCAAGCAACCGAGACAATACTTCTTTGTAACCATAATAAACTCGTAATCGAGACAATACTTCATTGTTTTCACCAATTAATGATGCGTTGTTTTCTATATTTACAGAAGAAATTGAAAAACTTTTGTCGGTTGGGTTATATTCACCTTCTGTAAATTTTACAGGTTCGCCAATATATGTTCCTTTGTCGATTGGCCTTTTATCTGAATATGCTTGAATTTGGACTATCAATCTTTCACTACTACCACCAGGAGTTCTGGCTTTGATATCTAAAAAGAGTGGAATTATTCCATTCCCTAATTCTTCCACCATATCGTTAAGATTTCGGTCAACTGCTTTTGCAAATTCTTGGTATTCTTGAATTCGTCTGTTTCGTTTAATAGTTCGGCTTCTTTTAAACTCAGGTGGTACACCTTTAATTCCAAAGTACTTATTTTCATTTTGCAATTCAATAAATGATGCATCATTAAATTCTTTTGAAGCTAATAGTTTTTTATGATCTTGAAAATTTTTAGAAGTATTTACTTCCCAAAATCCTGTTTGAAAGTAGGGAACATTTTTTCGATACTCATCGATGATGTTACGACTAAACTCCCATTTGCAGGGAGGAAAATTATAATATTGAGGCAACAAATATATAGTGTCAATAATTGTAGAATCGTGTGCTGGGTACAATTCAAAATACCCTTTGTTCATTGAAAGCTTCGATAAAATTGGTTCTTTATAAACTGGAAAATATATAGTGTCAACAGTTGGGATAGAATCATAAACAAGCTCTTTTCGTTTCAATTGAATTCGTTTTCCGCCTAAAATATGTTCGTTTTTCTTTATTCTTAGTTCAGTAACCATCACTGAATCTTTTTCAAACTCAATTGAAAAGACAATTGATTCCGGCTTGCTTTTAAATTTCTCACCTTCGGCGATTCCCAATTTTGAGATAGTAAAAATAGAATCGAATGAATAAGTTATTTTTGCTCCTTCAACTGTATCAATTGTTCGAAGCATTTCTTTCGAAGTAACAATTGGGTATCCATGAACAATTTTTTTAGATGCATAATGGCTTATTGTTCGAACACCCGGTGTACATTCTATTTTATCGTGCAAAGACTTTGCAGAGACAGAATATTTAGTTCCACACTCTAAAGTAAAAGTTGATGGATTAGTAGAGTTTGATTGGATTATCTCGCCAATTGAATTTTTAAGTGTTACCTCAAAAGGTCCTAAAGGAGCTTCCATTGGATTTGTTTCGTCTACAAAAACTACAGAATATTGAATTTGAGGAGCTCTACAAGGCTTTGAATATTGAAATTTATATATATCAAATCCACCCTTACTTTCGTATTGACCACCTTTTTGAGAAAATCTATCTGATGATAAATAAATACTATTTATCTCATTTGTATGAGGTAATGGGACAAAGGGAAAATAATCGTCTGAAGTTGAATTAATAGGTGTACTTAAGACATTTACATTATCTACGATAACCTGTTGTCTAGAAAAATCAATGACAATATCAGCTTCGTGGATTTGAAAATCCCCTGATGTTTTAGAAGAATACAGTAAGGTTGCAGGTTGTGCTGAAGAACAAAACTTGTTTTCAACACAATATAAGAAAGGAGAATATTCGTTAGAATCAGTATTGACAGTGATATTCCCAAGTACATCGGAAAAGTTTTTAACGACCCAAGTCCCATTGATCCCAAAGGCATAATATAGATCGGAATTTCCTTTCGAATTCATTATCATAGAATCTTTTTCTATTGTTCTTTCAAAAGGATTAGAGAATCCGATTCCGTTTGAAGGACGGTCGGAAGCGAAAACAACAAAGGCAGTGTCGCCACTTTGAGCAACTGTTGGTTGGGAATCCCAAAATTCTGAATTTAATGGTATACCATAATTCGTAATTGACATTGTACCACTTAGTTCTGAAAATTCATACAAATCAGTACCCCCAATGTGATATAATTCTTTATTGAATTTTATTTTTTCTTGATTTGGAAAGCGAGAATACATATCAAAGGTTGAGGCAATAAAACCTCGTTTATTCGATATAGGATCGCCGAATTTATTTGAAAAGAATGCAACTGTCCCATCATTAGAAGAAATTTTATCGTATAAACTTGGCAGTAAAGGAGTGGTTGCTTCTTCGGAAGGGTTAAACTTATTCTCTTTTTTAACATATTTATGTAGTACTTCATTTCCTCTTTGGTTTGAAGTAATATACATTAAGGAATCCTTTGTTAATGGGTGAAACACAGGGGCAAATTCATTTTTTGGGGAATTTACTTCCTCAACATTGCCGGGTGGAAGCATTGTTTTTTTTTGCTCGATGCAACTTGAAAGTAGACAAGCAAGAACTAAGCTTAGGATTAAAAAGGAAGTCGATAGTATATTCATAAAACTATGGTGATTGTAAATTATTACGGTGTTTGACAAGTAGGTCCTTGTAAATCGGCAAATTTAATAGTAACTCTATTCAAATTTGGAGCTAAAGATCCGAAAGAAATATCTTCGATTAGGATTGCAAAATGAGACCCATTACGTGCAGTGTAATAATATACATCTCCAATTGCAACAGTTATATCTCGGTACTGTAATTTTATGTCAATAAATAAATTTGCAGGAATTGCCACAGCACCCGTAACATCTAAACCATTTTCATCAAATACAAAATCCGTAAAAGCTGGAATTACAATTGATTGACTCACACCATTCACTGTAGTACCTGTTTTATTTGCCGATGCATCAGCTTCCCAATTAACAGGCCACTGCGCTAAAGGATCTGGAGGTTGTGGATTCAAAAAAGAACGAAGATAACTTATATAATCTGTAGCAGATGCAGAATTAAAACTTTTCCCAATAGATGCTAATCCTCCCCAAAAACGAAGTACTGCTGTTCTTGCTTGTCCGGGAATTGCAGGAACGTTTACTGAGACTACTTGGATATCTCCAAATAATGAATCATTTGGTAATGATTGAGTAGTTCTTTTTGCCGAATACGTTCTTGTTCCTGAGGCAAATGTTTCTTCTGCTAAGATAAAGTACCTACCATTTGAAACCCTTGTATCAGTGGGCAAATCACCAGAACTTGAAGTTGAAGTAGGAAATCTAAAATTTGCAATTGAATAGGATGGAACTGGAGTAGAATCTGGCAAAGTAGACGGATTAAACTCAGTTATTGTAGCTTCTCGAACACTTGGGTTTACATTTGCACCTGAGTTAAAATCTGGACAATCGCAAGAAGTTAGTAAGAGTATTAAAACAAGGGAAAGTATATGTGTTAAATTTTTCATAGTTTTATTTTGTAAATACATTAAAAAGTAAGTCCAAATCGTAGTCGAAATGTATTCAATCTATTCATACTGGGAACATTGTTAAACCCAGCAACAATTGATGGTGGAACAAGTTCTCCGTAGGATAAAGACCGCCAACCGAGGTCAATACCTAAATCTAAAGCTTCCATTATAGGAATTTCTACGCCAACTCCCATACCATATGTAATTGGAAGCGAAAAATCAACTTCTGGTAATTGCCCGCTTGCTTGTAGCTCTTGAATTAACTGATTACAAGAACTACAATTGCTTGGAGCAAAGTTTAACTTAAATAGGTTTAACGAAACTTCATCAATACTTGCACCTACTTGACCGTAAGCAAATGGTTTCATACATAATCCAAGAATATTAACTGCATTTTTAGACATTTGATACCGCAAGTGTAGTAAAATAGGTTGTGCATTAATATCTACACCGGTAAACGAATTTTTGGATACTATTGGCGAACCATACGCAATTCCTGCTCCCCACTCGTTAAGTCCACCGAATCTAATACCAGTAGCTGCTTCAAGTCCATATCCAATAGACCCTGCTTCAGTTCCACGGAAAGAAGTTGTATAACTTGACAATACACCTCGTGCTTCAAAAAAGAATGGCGCATACTCACGTTCAGGGCATTGAAATCCGGGAAGATCTATAGATAAATCAATATCTAATGGTAAACAATCGCATTCATTGAAATTGAAGTTTCTAACTGGTACAGATCGTAATTGACGAATTCCTGCAGTGACATTATAGTTTTCAAAAATATTTATGTTGCCAAATTTATTTTCACTTAAGGTTAACTGTGCTACTCTATCAATTTCAAGAAAAGGAATTTTTTGATGATTCTCTTTACTATTTTTTGCACCTTCCGGGAGGAATACTATAATAGTATCTGAAAATTCTGGGAAATTTTTTCGTGGAAGAATTAGGATTTCGACAACAGTTCCTTTTAGCGTTCTACCGTCTTGTTTGTATTCGCCAGAACGTTCTTCGTATTTTGTTTGATGTTCTTTTTTAATCCGTACTGCATCGTCAAATCTTTTTACAGAAGAACAAGATGAAAGGAATACAACAATGATACTAATTGAAGTTAGAATAGAAATATATGGAAGTTTCAACATTTTATAAACCTATGTTAAATGTGATTGAAACATTGAGATTATTTAACACAGGTCTATTTTCATTTTTAAGAATAAAATTTGGAGCTATATAACGTGCATTTATATCGAAGAACCAAGTGGAACAATTATTTTCATAAGGAAGCAATAATCCTACTCCAGTTCCACCGCCAAAACCTAAGGTCGGTAATTGATCTTTTCCAGTGGTGCTATTCAAAGTAGGAAAAACTTGTAGGTAGAACAAGAATTCTTGAGAAGTAACTGGGAACCAACGTATTTCTGGTGAAATAGTAACCATTTCTTCAAAATACAATTGAGTGTTTTCAGTTTTTTTACTCCATTTAGTATAATCTAAACGAATTCCAGTCCATATTGAGCAATATTTCCGAGAACCTACAAACAAAGTTCCACCAAAGGTAGATTCATTTTTTTCTGCAAAGTTATCGGTTTGTGGAGAACTAAAGGAAACACCTGCTCCTACAAACAAAGGAGATTGTTGAGCATTTATGTTTATGGAATTAATGTTAAAGTAAATTCCGAAAAAAAGTATGAAGTAAAAATATTTATTCATTTCCAATGAGATTAGTGTCAGATTAAGAAGTAAAAACACTGGACAATTTTTTCAATTGTTGTACCCAATGTACAGAATGAGAACGAATTATAGAGATAGGTTGAGAAACAAGCAAAGTATGTGTAATAATTGTTGCTATATCTCTTTCTTTAGGGTCAGAGATATCCGTTAGTGCTCCTAAGAAATTTTTTCGAGAAATCCCCAAAAGCAATGGAACATTTAAAGTAGAAAAATAGTGCAAATTTTTCATTAAAGTTACATTGTGTTCTAACGACTTTCCAAAACCAATTCCAACATCGGCAATTATTTTATTTAGCCCTAAGGATTGAACGAACTTAATTCGATCTTCTAAAAAAGTATATACTTCATTTTCTAAATTGTCATATACTGGTGCTTTCTGCATCGATTTAGGAATTCCCTTCATGTGCATCACACACACGAACGGATCAAATTCTTGTAAAATCCTACTCATTTTTTCTTCTTCTTTTT
>JBDNFX010000387.1:0-2093 GCA_041689575.1 Kapaibacterium sp. (SeqCode) | reverse complement strand
TTTGCTTTACCTGCATTAGATGTTTTAAGAGATATTGACAAAAAAACAGTAGATTTCCGTTCCAATTTTGATGATTCTTTAGAAGAACCAACAGTTTTACCTACAGTATTGCCAACCCTGTTAGTAAATGGTGCCGGAGGAATTGCAGTTGGTATGGCAACCAATATGCCACCTCATAATTTACGGGAAATTTCTGAAGGTATAAAAGCGTTTGTTTCTAACCCAGCCATAACAGTCGAAGAACTTATTGAACACGTTAAAGCCCCTGATTTTCCTACTGGTGGAATAATTTATGGATATAATGGAGTTGTAGATGCCTACAAAACCGGAAGAGGAAAAATTATTATTCGCGCTAGAGTTACGATTGAAAAATCTAAATCTGGAAGAGAAACGTTAATAATTTCAGAAATTCCGTACCAAGTAAACAAAACGACACTCATCGAAAAAATTGCCTCATTAACAAGACAAAAAACGATTGAGGGAATTTCTGACATTCGCGACGAATCTGACCGGGACGGAATGCGGTTAGTAATAGAATTAAAAAAAGATACCAAATCGAAAGTTCTTTTAAATGCTTTGTTCAAACATTCGCAACTTCAACAAACATTTGGTGTGATTTTACTTGCCTTACAAAATGGCAAGCCAAAAATCTTTACGTTAAAAGAACTTATAAAAGCTTATGTTGATCACCGAATTGATGTAATCGTAAAAAGAACAAAATACGATTTGTCAGTTGCAGAAAAAAGAGCTCACATTGTTGAAGGATATTTAAAAGTATTTGGTGGTGTTGTAATTGCGGGGTCTAAAAAAGTTGCTTCAGAAAGAATTGATGAAATTATTTCAATTGTTAAGAAAGCAATTAGTATAGCAGATGCTTCAGAACAATTGCAAGCTTTATTTGGACTTTCTGAACTGCAGGCTAAAGCAATTTTAGAATTACGATTACAACGTTTGACATCGTTAGAACGCGATAAAATTGCGAAAGAATATTCTGAATTGTCTTTAGAAATTGATAGACATCGTTTTATACTTGCTACTAAAGAATTACAATTGAAAATTCTCATCGATGAATTAGAAGAAATTACGAATCAATATGGCGATGACCGAAGAACAGAAATTCTCTATGATATAACGGAAATGAAGTTCGAAGACACAATAGCCAACGAAAATGTTGTAGTTACTCTTACACACCAAGGGCTTATAAAACGGACTCCAGTTCGAAATTACAAATCAAGTAAATCCACTAAAAACGCAATGAATCCAGAAGATTTCTTGCAATACATTTTTGCTACCACAACACACAATTATCTACTATTCTTTTCAGATAAAGGTAGGTGCTATAGGGTGAAAATTTTCGATCTCCCAGAAGGTGGAAAAAGTACAAAAGGTAGGTCGATTGCAAATTGTATCCAAAAAGATTCTGATGAAAATATTATCTCCTGCTTTCCAGTTAAGGATTTTGTCGATGATGCATATATTTTCTTTTCTACTAAAAATGGAACTGTAAAAAGAGTTACTCTTTCTGCTTTTGCGAATGTCCGTTCTATAGGGGTAATTGCCGTAGACTTAGGAGATTCTGATGTGTTAATTGGTGCCTCTTTAACTAATGGGGAATGTGATATAATTCTCGGAACGAAAAAAGGAATGGCTTGTCGATTTAGAGAAACGGAAGTTCGACCAATGGGCAGACAAGCAACGGGTGTTATAGGAATAAATCTCGACGAATCAGACGAAGTCGTTTCTGCAATAGATATCAAGCGACGCGATGTTCAACTTTTGGTGCTTACCGAACATGGAATTGGAAAACGAACGGAATATGAAGATATTCGATTAACCAGAAGAGGTGCTAAAGGGGTTAAAAGTCTCCAAATAACAGAAAAAACTGGTGATATTATTGGAGTCTTGGCTGTGAATGACTCGGAAGATTTAATTACAGTTTCAGTAAAAAATGTCATTCAACGGTATGAAATTAGCCAAATTGGCAAAAAAGGGAATGTGATCCACGGAACTAAATTAATTCCAGTAGCCACCTTAGATTCACTACAATCTGTATATGTTGTGTTGCACGATGAAGACGATAATTTTGATAACGA
>JBDNFX010000386.1:0-1821 GCA_041689575.1 Kapaibacterium sp. (SeqCode) | reverse complement strand
TGCATACCGACCCGGAGCTGAGAGTGACACTTCACTGGATGACATGAATCGATTTACGACGATAGATCTATGGTCCACTGACGAATGCGATTGGGGAGATCCATGCGGCGCTCTGGCATTACAGATGCAATTAGCCTTTGGTCTCCATCGAACTGAGATATGGGAAGACCACACCAAGCTCAGAGTGATTGCTGCCTGTCAAAGTGTATCAGGTCAGTCTCAGGACCAAGCTCGCAGAGCCTACGACACTCTGAAGAAACTATTGATTGATATTCTGCTGCTGTAAGCCCTAAATCTTTTGCAACAGTTTCGGTAACAATTACTTCTGAATACATTGTTTCTATTTTTTCTAAGTCCATTGAAATATATAATTACTAGGTTAAACTGGTAGATTAAGAAGTACAAACTTACAAAATTTTACTGTATTGATTAGAATCCTGGGTCGGAATTAGGAGAAAATTTGTCAAATTCTGGAATGTCTTTGTAATCTGTAGTTAAATTTTCAAATCGTGCGTAATCCTTTAAAAAGGCAATTCGAACATCTCCAACTGGTCCATTTCGCTGTTTTGCTACTATAATTTGTGCAGTACCTTCTGTAGGAGTTCCGTCGTCATAGGTTGCAATCTTGTAATATTCTGGTCTGTGAACAAACATCACAACATCGGCATCTTGTTCAATTGAACCAGATTCACGTAAATCGGACAACATTGGAATTTTATCACCACGAGATTCAACATTTCTATTTAATTGCGATAATGCAATGACTGCTATATCTAATTCTTTTGCAATTTGTTTTAATGCTCTCGAAATTGTAGATACTTCTCTTTCCCGACTTTCAGCCCTAGGTTCGTGAAGTAATTGCAAATAATCTATAAAAATTGCTTGAATATTATGTTCGGCCTTCATTCTTCTACATTTTGCACGTAATTCCATAATTGACAGTGCAGGACTATCGTCAATATACATTGGCGAACTTGCTAATGTTTGCATTTGTGAGATTATTTTTTCAACTTCTCTATCTGAAATTTTTCCAGTACGAATAAAATGTGCGTTTATTCTTGCTTCAGCACTTAACAACCTAGTCACTAATTGTCTTGAATCCATTTCTATAGAAAAGAAACCAATTGGAGCTTTAAACGCTACTGCCATATTACGAGCAATAGATAAAGCCAAAGCAGTTTTACCCATTGAAGGACGAGCAGCCAAAATAATCAAATCAGATCGTTGAAAACCACCTAGAATGTTATCTAATTTTGTAAAACCACTAGGAACGCCCGATAAACCATCACTTCCTTGTTCACGAATTCTGAGAATTGATGTAATTGCATCCTTAGCAAGTTTATTCATATCCAAATAACTACGTTTTAAACGTTTTTCAGCTATTTGAAAAATCATCGATTCAGCTTTGTCTACTTCAAGTAAGGCATCGTTAGAGTCGTCGTATGCACTTTTGATAATGTTTTGAGAAGTTATAATCAATTCTCTTCGTAGGTAATATTCTTGAGTGATTCTAGCATATTGTTCAACACTCGCTGCAGTTGGAACCATAGATTGCAATTGGGTAATATAGAAACTACCTCCAATAAATTCTAGTAGTTTTCTTCTTCGTAAATCATCGATCAATGTAATAAAGTCAACACTTAATCCACGTTCGAACATATTCACAATTACTTCAAACAATTTTTGGTGTTGTTCTCTATAAAAAGATTCTTTTTGAATAATTTCTATTGCACGAGAAATTGCTCCTTTTTCTAACATCATCGATCCTAAAACAGCCATTTCCGCTTCATTAGAATACGGCATTGGTCTCATTTTGATTGG
>JBDNFX010000385.1:0-4561 GCA_041689575.1 Kapaibacterium sp. (SeqCode) | reverse complement strand
CTTGTTCTAAATTGAATGAAGCTGCAAGGTTTGTTGTGTAATTATTTGGGGCAGTTGCTAATTCAAATCCTTTAGCAGTTAAAGCACCTTGAATGAAGAAATCACGAGTTGGAACTTGAGCAGGGACCACTGAGGCACCAGGAGTTCCATTCCACATTCTTACTTCTCGCAGTTGACCAACAAAACCTGTAGAAGTTCCTGGTTCATAACCAATATAGGTTGGGAATGTATTTGTAACATTTAAACGTATATTTGATCCTAAACGGTTAGAAATGATTGTATCTGTTTGAGCTACACCATCGATGTAGAAAATCACTTGTGATTGCCCACCATTTGCTAAACTAACAAATGCTCCGACGTGTGTCCAAGTAGAATCTGTTGTAGAGAAGTTCGGAGGAAGAACTCTTTTTCCAATTGCAGAATCAGATTTTGCAACTCGAATTGTACCACTTGTATCTCGTATAGAGAATTCTAATTGACCAGAAGACAACAAACGGAATGCATAATGCAATTGACCACTTGTACTGTCTTTTTTAACGAAGATAGGAGTCTTATTAATTCCAGTTGGAAATTGATACGGACGGATCCAAGCTTCAAAGTATGCTGTTTGACCACTAAAATTTAAATCTGTTCCTCTGGGAACAACTAACGGTGTAGTTGAAAGATCAGAAAGTGCAGAATAAGGAGCTAATGTAGCTAGACTAGCAGTAAATCCATAAATCGAATCAGGATTAGGAGCATTTAAAGGAACTCTAAATACATTTCCACGAATTCTAACTAAAATTGGATTAGAATAGGTTGCTGGAGTTAAATCAATATTTGCATCAGCTCCATAAACAGCATCTGGAGCAAGTCCATTACTGTTAAATGGTCGCCAATTAATTTTCCCTAATTCTAAAGGAATATCATTTGCAGATAATCTATTCCCACCAAGTTTATCTGCAACAGTTGCTCCAAGTGTACCTCTAGCAATTGACCAAGAAGATCCATTATTAATTGAATATTCTATCATTAATTCTGAAGATGCTCCAGAACCATTTGTAGTATTTAATGTTGTAGCATTATCTAATACATCGGTTGTACCTAATCCATATCCTACCCAACGAATTTCAAAATCTGCAGTTGGATTGTTAGAAATTCCTTCTCCACCTGTTGGACTAGTAAGTCTAATGTGTGGAAGATCTGGACGATATCTGATTGAACCATCATTTGCTGGTCCATTTACTGCTGTATAAAGATTTACATCATCAATACCATATTGATATATAGTATTACGAGCTTGATCTAACAAAGAACCTTCTAACGTATAAGATACATCCAAACCTAATGTTAGTAAACCAGTTAAGCTAGGATCAACACTTGAAGGATTTGCTAAACCGGATACTCTTTGACGTAAAGAATCTTGATGAAGAGCTGTTCTCCATACTCTAGCGCCTTTTATACCTGCATTTAGATAATCACCTGCAGTAATTACAGGATTTGGATTAATACCAATATAATATCGTCCAGAACCAGGGTTTCCATCAATACCCATACGGATATTTGTAGGATGGTTTGTATTCGTTACACGTTCGATAATTTCACCATTTAAAAACAATGTTACTACATTATTATTAACAGTAGCAGCAATGTGGTGCCAATTATCTAACTGAGCTGGTGAAAGATTTGCAGAAGAAACCATTGGCAACGCTTCTTTTGACCATACATCTGCGATGTAGCCATTAGTCCCACGACCTTCAATTTCTCTTGCTCTAAAAGCTGGATAACGTCCATCTTTTAAATACAACATCCAAGTACCTTCAGTTGTAGAATTTGGTCCGCCGCTAAAAGCAACAATACCAGTTTCTGAACCAGTAGCTTTATATTCATTTAAGTTAACCCAAGCTTCAACAGTTACTTGAGTAGAATTTACATAAACATTTTTTGAACGAAGGAAATTAGAACTACCATTTAATTGTACAAAGAATAATCTTCCGAGTACAAAATCATTATCGCTCATATCCATTCTTTCAGTAAATGGCGTACGTAATGGAATGTTAGTTCCTGATAATCCATTTAAAGTACGAACTCGAATACGAGCATTTTCAGATCGTTGTTGAAAGTCTCTATTTTGCGTCCAGAAAGCCAATAACGGACTTCCAAGATGGCTACCTTGAGGAACCTGCCCAAGTTGTGTCAGCTGCAATTGCAATCCCAGAAAGATTGCGTAATGAAACTGCAGTAACTCTTTCTATTTCACCTGACTGATCAGTACCAGCTGCAGGTACAGCATTTTCTTCGATACGACCAATCTCGGTCCAAGATGTACCACTATTTAACGAATATTCAAAAAGATAAGCATTATCGTTATCTAATAGTCCTAGAGCTGTATAATAGTCTGGACTTGAAGGGTCGATAGATCTTTCGAAATAAATTGGCCAACCATCAGCAATAGCATTAATAGTCGGTGCTAAAAGCGGATTGTTTGGGTTAGTAATACCACGATCTCTATCGACAGTTGTATTAGCAGGACCATTGGGATATAAAACAGAAGTTCCTAAAATTGTGAAAGGAGCAATAGTTTCATATTGAATGTTATTTGTAAGATCTGTAGAATCTGATGCAAATACTTTTACTGGACCTACAACACCATTATTATTCCATTGGAAACGAGCTAAAGCAGTATCTGAAATTGTTGTTCCAGAAATACTAAAAATTAATTTTCCAACGAAAGTACCTTTTCCAACAGTATCAGGTACAAAAGCACCATTAGTATTAATTGCCGCACGACTTACCTCAAATGAAAAAACTCCATCGGAAGGGATTCCATAAATTTGAACTTGTGGGTCTAAATAACCATTAATACCACCACCACCTGCACCAGGATAGGTAACATTGGCAATTTGTTGAGTTCCTGTTACAGCACTCGGAACGTAACGAACTGGTGCTGTAGCTGGAGTTGTTGCGTCAACAATGCCAACATCGATTGAATCTGTTGTTAAATAACGTACAAAATCATTATTCACTTGATTCCCCGGATTCGGAGAAGGAATAACTGGTGTTAAGTTTGTAGGATCATACTTAACAGCAAATGACGCATAGCCAAAACGTGGAGAAGACGAACTTGTCGCCTTTAACCATATTTCGACATGGAGTTGATTATAAACTCTTCTTGGTTTAAGCATTGCGGTGTAATGCGTTTGTGCATAACTCACGCTTATATCAGTTAAACCAAGGAGCAACACCAAGGCTACCAAAAGGTAGTTCTTGATTGACCGAATTGAAGAATGATTGTCTTGAACAGTCATTGTTCATCTCCTAATAATATTGATAAATGTATTTTTATATACTTTTTTAATCGAACAACCTATACTACATTACTATATCGGTATTTGTACGTAGAACTTTAAATATTTCAACTTTTTTCTGTTGGAATTTTCGGCTCTACAAAAATTACCTCTTCTCTTTCCATTATCACTGCACCATCAGCAAATCCTTTTTTTTTTCTAACATACTTTTTATAGGTATAAGAAACTGGTACCATAGTACCATTTCTTGATTTGGAATAATATGCCACAATTGATGCAGCTTCTTCTAATACTTCTTTCGAAGGTAACTTTTTATCTTTCGTATTCATTTTGATTACACCGTGAGAACCACTTACAGATCTTGCGTGGAGCCAAATATCATTTGGTTTAGCAAAATGAAAGGTTAATTCATCATTATTCGATGCTCCCTTCCCAACAAATACTTTATAACCATTTTGCAAAGAGAACTCTCTAAATTTACTGGAATGTTCCTTTATTGTTTTATTATCTTTTGTTCCAATTTTTTGAACGAACTGTTCTAATTCTTTTAGAGTTTCTATTTTTTGAAATTTGTTATAAAGTTCTTTTATCTTTTCTAACTGTACATTCGTACTTCCCAAACGTTCTAGAATTATAACTTGTTGCTTTTTAGATTTGGAGGATTTTTCCTTAAATAAAACTGCATTTTCTACAACAGTTTTCAATATGTTGATAGGTATACTATATTCGCGACAATCCCAAGATTCTGCAACAAAGGGTGTATCTGTAATTTTAGTTTCAAAGGGAAGTGAAAATAAGATATCTGCATATTTACTATAAAGTTCTGCCTTTTTAGAATCTAAAGCTTCATTGTTAATTTTTGTTATCGCTGATATATGTTTTGAAATTGAATTAGTCAGATATCTATTTGTTGAATTCCAAAGTTGATTATAGACAGTTTCATATTTTCTAATGCTACGTATATACCTCGTTGCTAATGAAATAGAATCAAATTCTTTCAGAACTGTTGGGTGATTTTTTAATGGAATTACAGACAGTATCTTTTCTTTACCAGTAGAAATAATATAGTATTGATTTGAGTTCAAACATTCGTTTTTGATTTCAATTGCTGCTTTAGATAAAATACTAAATTCATCAGAGGATACTGAATTGAGAAGATTTGAAGTGTTTATTCCTGTTCGACTTGAAATTTCTTCATTTAAAAAAGATGCTAACAAAAATTCAGAGCTAGATAGTGCTTTAGAAATTTTGATCTCACGTTTTTCATCAAATTG
>JBDNFX010000384.1:0-2054 GCA_041689575.1 Kapaibacterium sp. (SeqCode) | reverse complement strand
CTACCAATGCAGCACCGGCTTCACCATTTCCATGAACAACATTAAAGACGCCTATGGGCAAACCAGCTTCTTCTAAAATTTCAGCAAAAATATTTGCAGAATGTGGTGATTCTTCAGATGGTTTTAAAACAACGGTATTTCCACATATTAACGCAGGTATTATTTTCCAAGATGGAACAGCAATTGGAAAATTCCACGCTGTGATTATTCCACATACACCAATGGGGGTACGAATTGACAGATTCATTTTATTGGTTAACTCGCTTGGAGCAGTATAACCAAATAAACGTCGAGCTTCCGATGCACCATAATAACAGGTATCTATTGCTTCTTGGATGTCGCCTCGTGTTTCAGTAATTGTTTTACCCATTTCACGAGTCATGATTTCGGCTAATTCTTGTTGACGTCTTGTAAATATATCACCAGCAATACGAAGGATATCCCCACGTTTGGGTGCTGGTAATAGTTTCCACTTTTTCATTGCAATTGTAGCTGCCAATACTGCTTTATCTACATCATTTGCAGTCGATTGTGGGAATGTGCCTATAATGTCGTTTGAATTTGCTGGGTTAAAGTTGTTAAATGTGACTCCACTTTCAGATCCAACCCATTCTCCATTTATATAATTTAAAAAATCCATAGTTGATATATCCTTCCTTTAAAATCCGCTACGCTCAAAAATGTAATCTACATTTTTCAACATTTGTCTGGATTCAAATATTTCTAAAAATTCTTCTCTTGATAATGAAGTGGAAATTTCTTCAATTTGCCATAATGTTTCTTTAAGAGGTACTTTTTCCCCCCATGTTTTCATTGCTGCTTTTTGAACTAAGGAATAAGAATCTTCTCGAGATAATCCTTTTCCAATTAATGCTAATAGAACCGTTTGAGAATATGCTAAACCGTGAGTAATCTCAAAATTTTTAAGCATTTGTTCTGGATAAACAAGTAAAGTATCTACCAAACGGCAAGCAATATCGAGCATATAATACATTGTAATTGTAGCATCGGGACAAATTACACGTTCAACAGAACTATGCGATATATCGCGTTCGTGCCAAAGTGCATTGTTTTCGAAACCTGAAATTGCATACGAACGTAGTAAACGAGCCAAACCACAAAGTCGTTCTGACAAAATTGGATTTCGTTTATGTGGCATTGCCGAAGATCCTTTTTGACCTTTAGAAAAATATTCTTCTGCTTCTAAAACTTCTGTTCGTTGTAAATGGCGGATTTCTGTTCCAATTTTTTCTAATGAGGACCCTACTATTGCTAGAGTTGATAAAAACTCAGCGTGGCGATCGCGTTGCATTACTTGGGTAGAAACAGGTGCAGGTTTTAATCCTAATTTTTCACAAACGTATTCTTCTACTTTAGGAGATAAATGTTCGAATGTTCCAACAGCACCAGAAATCATACCAAACGAAATTACTTCAATAGCTTTTTCTAATCGTTCGATATTTCTTTTTGCTTCTTCGAACCAAAGTAAGAGTTTTAAGCCAAATGTTGTAGGTTCTGCGTGAATACCGTGAGAACGTCCAATACAAACTGTGTACTTAAACTCCTTTGCTCTTTTACCCAGAATATCTTTTAATTCGATGAGTCTTTTTAAAATCAACTCTCCGGATTGTTTTAACTGAAGTGCTAAACAAGTATCGAGTACATCGGATGAAGTCATACCTAAATGAATGAATCTTGAAGGTTCACCAACATATTCTGCTACATTTGTTAAAAATGCAATTACATCGTGTTTCGTTGTTTCTTCAATTTCTAATATTTTTTCAACTGAAAAATTTGCTTTCGCTTTGATGGTCTCAACTGCTTCTTGAGGAATAACACCTAACATTGCTTGAGCTTCACATGCTACAATTTCAATTTGCAACCATAATGCGTATTTGTTCTGTTCTGACCAAATAGCTCCGATTTCGGGTTTAGTATAACGTTCAATCATCGTAAATTTTGAAAATTCATAAAAAAGCTGTAATTTAGATTTAGTCTAAATAAAAATAACCAATCCAAAACAAATAATGTGTAAAATCGTAGCACTAACACTT
>JBDNFX010000383.1:0-3625 GCA_041689575.1 Kapaibacterium sp. (SeqCode) | reverse complement strand
ATTTATTGCTGTATTTGCAGATTTTATATCAAACGATAAACCAATTATTGCAAAAGTAGATGGAGAAATTATTACTCCTATTTTTAAAGATTATGCGGTTTCGTTGGGAATTTCACATTGGGATGCAAAATATACCTCTATTAATTGGAATGAAATTCAGTATGAATGGTCATTATTTCCCCCAGTACGATATTCTCCGAAAACTGTAGATAAAACTATTAGAACCTTAAAAGAACGAGCACCTTCTTCTAAACATATTTTAGGAACTGATGATATTGGCAGAGATGTGTTTGCTGGAATAGTACATGGTTCGAGATATGCTTTAGCAATTGGATTTGTTGCAATGATTATTGCTCTTTTGATAGGTGTTATTTTAGGTTCAATTGCTGGTTATTATGGTGGAATAGTAGATATATTTATTTCAAGGATTATAGAATTAGTAATTACATTTCCTACGTTCTTTCTCATTATTACTATTGTAGCGATGGTACAAAAAGGTAGTTTGTGGCTAATTATGATGATGATTGGTTTAACAGGTTGGACTTCTATTGCCCGATTTGTTCGTGGTGAAGTTCTAAGATTACGAAATCAAGAGTTTATTGTTGCAGCTGATGCCTTAGGGTATTCTACAAGTAGAATCATTTTCAAACATGTTTTACCAAATGCTTTAGCGCCAGTTTTAGTTTCTGCTGCTTTTGGAATTGCTTCTGCAGTACTTATTGAATCAGCTTTATCATTTTTAGGATTCGGGGTTCCTCCCACTGTTGTAACTTGGGGGTCTGTGTTGTTTAAAGCTCGCTCTTCTACTTCAGCGTGGTGGTTGGCAATATTCCCTGGAATGATGATTTTTATCACTGTTTCAGCGTATAACCTTATTGGTGATGCCTTAAGAGATGCAACTGACCCAAGACTTAAAATGTAAAAGGATATACCAAATTTATACGAGGTTCAATTCTTTCTTGCGGAGTATACCCTAAAATTGTATTGTCCTCTGATCTAATTGCTTGAAACGTTTTTTGATACAACAACGAAAATTGTAAGTTGTTCCCTAAAGTAATTCCACCTTCAGCATAAAAATAAGTTCTGTCGTTGAATTCAAAAACTTCATCAACAAAAGAATTAATATTTACTTTATCCATTCCTCCACGAACAAAGAATTGCTGTGATGTAGGTAGCAGAGACACTGCCACTCTTAAGAGCCCACTATTTGGAGTTTTATCTAATTGTTGATAACTACCAAATACTCTTAGAATATCTGAAAAATTAAGTAGTAAATCGCCAAATATTCCGTTGTCCGCTAATTGTTCATTAAGTGATTGAATTTTCGATTCAAACCTTGAATTTTCGTAGTTGTAATTTAGTCGTTCAATTTCATATAATGAATTAAAATAAGAAGTTTTATATCCTTTTCCATTAATTCTGCGTTCTAATCTAAGATCTGCTCTTGCCAAAGAAAATATTTTAATTGACGAGGAAATTCCAATAGCACTTCCAGATCCAAATCCTGAAATTGTAGCAAAATCATAATAAGTTTTTAACGAAAACAATTCACTCGAAATTAAAGGAAACGTGATATCAAAACCAGAAACTGCAACACTTTCTATTGAATCCGTAACAACTATTTTATTAGAAATAGAATCAAATCTGCCTCCAGTATATTTAGCGGTTGGGTCTAAATCTCTAACGTGGGTTAGTCCAATTTGCATATTTTTTAAAATTGGAGAATCTACACCATCTACGAAATATAACGGTGCAATATGTACTCTACCTCCTGCTAATCCGGGGTTAGAAAAATTCCCATAAAGTAAATCTACACCACCAAATTCAAAATTAATTTGCGAGTTAACGCCTAATCTTCTATTATCGAAAGTAGGCGAATTGTTGTAGAAATATACTATAGATCCATTTCCCAATGAAGTCGTATTTAATTGTCCTAAACGACCAAAGAAAGGTTCTGAAGCTATCTTTTCTCCATATTGAATAAAACGAACCATAGAAAGAAAATCATTGACTTCATTATAGTTTTCTTTTCTTATTGATCCATTTTGAATATCATAGTCTAAGTTCACATCGAGACCAATAGTCCACTTATCAAAAGAGATTGCAGGTTGAAAACGCAAAGAAAGAAATGGTTCGCCATCAATCAAAGTTACACCCGCACCACCAGCAATAATTCCTGTGTTTATTTCAGGAGGTAAGCCATTAAATATGGGGACTTGGGAATATATGGTTGTAGAAACCAAGTAAAATACTAAGGTCAACACTGATAACTTCATAGTCACTTTTTTGAACTGAGAAAAATCAAAAATATCATTTTTTTTGAAATAATTCTAAAATAATATGGAAAGATTATCGACAATAGTTAAAACGGACTATTTTTGTCGTATTTAAAACATCTCCCAAAGTATGGCTAACGAAAACGAATTACTTACAGAAATTATAGAATAAGATTATAAATATGGATTTACTTCTGAAATCGAACAAGAGTTTGCTCCAATAGGTTTAACCGAAGACACAGTTCGGTTTATTTCACAGAAAAAAAATGAACCAGAGTTTTTGTTAGAGTTTCGGCTTAAAGCATATAGACATTGGTTGACAATGAAAAAACCACATTGGCAAAACGTAGATTTCCCAACCATAAATTTCCAAGATATAATCTATTATGCTGCTCCAAAGAAAAAGATTGAGCTAAATAGTTTAGATGAAGTTGATCCTGAATTGTTAAAAACTTTTGAAAAATTGGGCATTCCATTGTCCGAACAAAAATTTCTTTCTGGGGTTGCTGTTGATGCTGTATTTGATTCAGTATCTGTAGCGACAACATTTAAAGACAAACTAGCTGAAAAAGGAATTGTTTTCTGTAGTTTTTCAGAAGCAGTTCATTCACATCCTGATTTGATTAAAAAATATCTCGGTTCTGTTGTGCCATATACCGATAATTATTACGCGGCATTAAATTCTGCTGTGTTTTCCGACGGAAGTTTCTGCTACATACCAAAAGGTGTACGTTGCCCAATGGAACTTTCAACCTATTTCAGAATAAATGCTAAAAATACTGGTCAATTTGAAAGAACACTCATTATAGCCGATGACAATAGTTATGTTTCGTATTTAGAAGGTTGTACTGCTCCAATGAGAGACGAAAACCAACTTCACGCCGCTATTGTAGAATTAATTGCTCACGAAAAAGCTGAAATTAAGTATTCTACCGTTCAAAATTGGTATCCTGGAGACAAAAATGGAAAAGGTGGAATCTATAATTTTGTAACAAAACGTGGAATTTGCAAAGGAGATTTCTCAAAAATTTCTTGGACACAAGTTGAAACAGGTTCTGCAATTACTTGGAAATATCCTTCAGTAATGTTACAAGGCGATAATTCAATTGGGGAGTTCTATTCAGTTGCTGTTACAAACAACTATCAGCAAGCAGATACAGGTACAAAAATGATTCATACTGGTAAAAATACAAGAAGTAGAATCGTTTTAAAAGGAATCTCTGCTGGAAAAAGTCAAAATTCATACAGAGGTTTAGTAAAAGTTGTTAAAAAAGCTGAAAATGCAAGAAACTTCTCACAATGTGATTCATTATTAATGGGCGACAAGTGTGGAGCTCATACATTCCCAT
>JBDNFX010000382.1:0-2420 GCA_041689575.1 Kapaibacterium sp. (SeqCode) | reverse complement strand
TTCTTTTTGTATGTGTCCTGGTGGATTAATTGTTCCTGCAGCTACCAACGAGAAGGAAATAGTGGTTAATGGAATGTCAATGTCTCGAAGAGACTCACCATTCGCTAATTCAGGCATTGTTGTGCAAATAAATATTGAAGATTTTCCCAAAACAGAAAAATATGGAGTTTTTGCAGGAGTCAAACTGCAAGAATCTATTGAGCAATCACTTTTTACACTTGGTGGAAAATCTTTACAACGTTCGGCAGCCTTACGCATTCCAGATTTTGTTCAAGGAAGAATTTCCAAATCATTGCCCTCAACATCATATATCCCTGGAATTGATTCAAAACCTTTGCATACTATATTCCCAAATTTTATTCGAAATCGATTACAAAAAGCATTTAAAGATTTCGGAAAAAAACTAAAAGGATATGATAGTGAAGAAGGAATTGTTGTTGGTGCAGAAACAAGAACAAGTAGCCCAATAAGAATTCCTCGTGACCCAATTACATTACAACATATACAAGTTCGTTGCTTATATCCATGTGGCGAAGGAGCTGGTTATGCAGGTGGAATCCTTTCTGCAGCAATGGATGGCCAAAATTGTGTTCGTGCATTTGTTTCTACACTTTCTTAAAACAATCAGAATATGAAAAGAATACTGTACTTAGTTATTATTAGTTTCTTTACTTTTAATTTTATAACAACAACTTCTCTGTATTGTCAATCAACAATGTTTACACCTCCCAAAACTCCCCAAAAACCTGTCATTGAAAAAATACATTCATGCACACTTACCGATCCATTTCAGTGGTTAGAAAACAAGAAAGATCCTGAAGTAATTGAATGGACAAAAGCTCAACATACTGCAACTATAGATTATGTAGCAGGAGTTTCGAAGGACTACCCTGGCTTAGATGAAGAATTAACAGCCTATATTGATAGAGATATAAAAAGTGCTCCTACTTTTCAGTTTGGAAGAGAATATTTTTACTCTCGTAAAAAGGGTGAAGAACAATCAAAATTATTTACAAGATTAGATGGAAAAGAAATTTTAATTTTCGATCCAATATTAATTGACCCAACAGGTAAAACTGCAATCTCTGCTTTTCAACCCAAAAAGAATTCAACAATGGCCTTGATTGCTACTCAGAAAAAAGGCGATGAGATAAATGTCTATCGAATTATTGATACAAAAACTGGAAAAATTCAAGACGAAATTATTGAAAACTCCGGTGGTGTTTCTTTTTGTCGTGAAGAAGGTTATGTTTACTATTCTCCAAGAAGCAGAGAAACTATTGATAATCAACAGCCTCAAAAAGTTTTTAAACATAAATTAGGTTCTTCTCATAGTGCCGATGTTTTGTTAATAAGTGCAAACGACGCTAAAGATTTTGTTTCTGTTTATGACCCTTTAAATGCTGAAGTAACAGTCTATAGTACGGGTGATTTTTATTCTAATACAATGAAAATTGTTCGAAAGGGTATCGATAAAGAGCCTTTAGAAATTTATTCAAGTAAAGAATTTCGTTCGTATGCAGATTTTATCGATAACAAATTATATATATATTCTAACCATAATGCACCAAGATTCAAAATAATGGTTGCAGATTTGAAAAACCCTGAGTTTAAAAATTGGAAAGATTTAATACCTCAATCTGAAACGGTAATTGAAGGATTTACAGTAACGGATAATCATATAATTTTACAAGACAAAGCGGAATTAGTATCAAGATTAAAGGTTTATACTTTAGATGGTAGTTATTTACGCACTATAGAGTTCCCTGAAATAGGAAATTTAGCAGGTTTTAATTATGATGAAGTAACCAAAAAACTGTATGTTTCTCAAACTTCGTTTTCTTCACCTTCAACAAAATATATAATTGATGAAAAAACGTGGATACCTACTCCAATATTCAAAGAAGAAATTCCTTTAAATACAAAAGATATTGAATCTAAGTTAGTTTACTATCCTTCAAAAGATGGTACAAAAATTCCAATGTATTTAGTCTATAAAAAAGGAATTATACTTGATGGATCGAACCCAACGTTGTTATACGGATACGGTGGTTTTAATATAGGAATAGCACCGAGATTTATTGGAACAACAGCAACATTTATCCAACGAGGCGGAGTGTACGCCTGGGCTGGACTTCGTGGAGGGGATGAATTTGGAGAAGAATGGCATAAAGCGGGAATGTTGCAAAACAAGCAGAATGTTTTTGATGATTGTATTTCTGCTGCAGAATATCTGATTCGAGAAAAATATACAACTCAAGAAAAATTAGCATTAAAAGGCGGTTCAAATGGTGGGCTACTCGTAGGAGCAGTACTCACTCAACGACCAGATTTATTTAAAGCTGGATTTTGTGGAGTACCTTTATTAGATATGATTCGTTATCATAAATTCTTAATTGCTCGATACTGGATTCCAGAAT
>JBDNFX010000381.1:0-8501 GCA_041689575.1 Kapaibacterium sp. (SeqCode) | reverse complement strand
TTCCATCTATTGTGACAATTGAAACAGAATTGAATACCTCTTTTTTGATTTTTTCTAATTCAATAACTGGAGTTCCACCCACAACTCCGTTGGCAGTAACAACAATTGTACCTTTTTTGGGAAGGAATCCAACTTTCGAAGCTTCGTATTCAAAAGTTCCTACTGTTAAAGAAGAAGACGTTGCCGTTCCATTTACATCGGTAAATGCATAATCACTCACTCCACCATTTTTGTCGAACAAAGTAATAATAACACCAGGCTCAGTTATAGTGGATTTGGGTTGTTCTTTGTCTTTTTCAATGTGCAGTAAAGGAACAGTTCGTTGCTCAACAGTAATTGTCCAAGAAGCGGCACCTTGGTCGCCATTTATTTTTCTAAATATGATATTTTTTCTCAATTGAACAACAGTATCTTGGATGAATATTGTTGTAGAATTGTTCCAATCTGGAATACAGAATGGAGAAGTAAACGTGTAAAAACCGGGTACAAAATTACTTTTATTGGGAATCCCCATAACTTTATAACTGCCCTTTTCTAATCCTTTTACTTCAAAGAACCCCAATGAGTCTGTTTCAACTGAATAAAAGAAGGTTGCTTGAACAGTTGTATCACCAGCAGGCGTAGAAAATCGATACGCAATAATTTTACCATTTACAGGATTATTTAACGAATCAGTCATTCTTCCCTTCACTCCATTGGATTGGTTTTCAATTGGAATTTCGTTCAGGAAATAATGTACATTTAAAGGGTCAGTCATTCCTGAACGGATAAATCTTCCTTCAATAAATGCCGTCGCTGTATCATAGACTCGTAGCGAATGGTTGGGAGAAATCGAAGTTCCAATATACTTTTCAGATGCAGGAACTATAAATTCATAACCTCCCGAAGCATCGGTAGTAGTAGAAACACTAGCTCCAATACTTTGGAAATTTAAGTTTACCGCTGTCATTTGTACGGAAGCAGTTAAAGGTAGATTCGTAGTTTTACTTCTAACAATTCCACGAATTGTTAATTGTTGTCCAGATAATGGGTTTCTTGTAACATTAAAATTTCTAACTATAGAATCTGAACAAAACACTGTTTGTACAACAGCATCGGCTCGAGAACTAACATTTGGAAACCATTTTGTAATATAATCACTTCCCGTTGTAAGAATTAAATACGAACCTTGAGGGACTTTTAAATGGAACGAACCGTTGACAATACTATCGGTAAAAATGAAAACGGTAGAAACACCTTGAGATGTGTCGGTTCGCCAAGCGGTAACTATTCCATTTTGAATAGAATCACCACCGTCATCAGTAACAATACCAACTATACTTGCACAAAGCTCATTATAGGTTCCTCCAGGGAGAATAGTTTGGAATGAATTCCATTCTGTCCATAAACCTGCTCCTAATTGATTAGAACCAAAGCGTATTCGCCAAACATATTCTTCGTTTAAAAGAGTAGGAATAGTTGATGTTGTTAAAAGAGAATCTTTCGATAAATATGTTCGATCAACTAATAAAAAACCTGTAGAACTTTTAGCTCTTAATTGAACATATACCGTGTCTATAAATTGTGAAGGTGCTTTCCATTGCAATGTATCCATTAATGGTCTATTGACAGCACCATTTTTAGGAGAAACAACAATTGGTTGAAGATAATTTACTGTTGTAAAAGTAAACCAAGAAGTCCAAGCACTTGTATCGCCGTTGGAAGCCTTAGTTTTCCCTCTCCAGAAATAGGATGAGTTATGGCTCAACGTTGGCAAGGATACTGAAGTATCAATTCTAGTTTTTGTATAACTTTGAAACAAAGTATTTCCTATTGAGTCCTTTTTTACTTGAATGAGGACAGAATCGACAATAGAGATTGGTTTTTGCCATTTAAGTCCTACTTGTAATCCGACAGAAGTACTTAAATGTAAAGGGCTTATTGGGCTTAGTAAAGGTAAAGGAACCACAGAAAAAGAATTCCAAGTTGTAATTGTAGATGGATATCCGCTTACTAATCCTGACCGAGATCTATAAAAATACTTTCTACCATAATGTAAAGCAGGCAAGATAAGAGTTGAATCGGAAACTGAACGTGAACCAGCAAACATTTCATTTCCACTTATAGAATCATTTTCTCGGATTTGATGAAATGATGAATCTGCTCCAAATGCATTTGTCCAACGAAGCGTATCAATGACTCTAGAAATAGTACCCAAAGGACTATTTACAATAGGTACTTTAAGTTCTCCAAAAATTGAAACAACAATATCATCTCCACCAGCATTTGAATGAGACTTCCCATGTAAGGTAAAGGAGCCTGAAGAAGAACCTGTTACTGCATAACCAAATTTTGAGTTGTTATCAACATCTATAAAAAATTCATTCCCAGCTGCACCAATTTTTCGTACCCAAATCGGAGTTCCATCGGAATTAGAAAATTTTCCAATTATAGCATCAGATCCACCACTAGATATCAATGTTTTTGTTGGTCCAAACGTAGCAGTTTGTTCAATTTTACCGACGATGATTAAATTTCCATCAGGTGCAATAATAATTCTACCAGATCTATCATCACCTGATGACCCATACGATTTAGACCAAATGCCATCACCTAATGTTGAAACTTTTGCTATAAATAGTTCCTGACTAATGCTATGATTTGCTGTTATAATTGCTGGAGATATCCCCACGGTGTCACCGTTAGTAGAACCATAGATTTAATACGAATTATTATTGTCAATTGCAATTCCTGTCAAAATTTCTTTTGTTGAACTATTGATACAGCTTTTTATCCAAATAGGCAAACCGTCACCACTATACTTTGCAATAAAGGCACTAGTATCTGATCCTTGAGAACGAGCTTGACCTACAAACAGCAGTGGTGAAATAGAGGCAGTATCTGAAAAATCACCAACACAAACAACATTATCATTCTTATCAAAAGCTGCGCTCATTACAATTGATGAAAAGTTTGAAGTAATTGATTTAGCCCAAATTGTTTGAACAGAAGAATTAAATCGTGCAAGGAACCCATTTTCAATGGAGCCTATTCCACTAATTTCAATATTACTTTCAAAGGAAACAGACCCTATAAAAGCTCCACTTAATAAAATTGAACCATCGTCCTTGACAAAAATAGATTCAATTAGTACCTTTCCAGCAGTAAAGTTTTGACTTTCAATTTTATTTGCTCGGAGACATGTTCCGTTTGAATTAAACTTTGCAATGAAACCAACTTCATTATTAGAATTAGTTAATAACTCGACTCCATCTCCAAAATTTATATTTTTTTTAAAATTTCCAATAACCCAAACTGTACCATTCGGTTCCACCCAAATATCTTTTACTCTGTTATTAATTTGAGTTGAAAAGAATTTAGCCCAAACAACCGCTCCAGTTGGAGAATATTTCACAAGAGATGAAGCAAGGTCAGCAGAGGTTAGGACTATAGAACCAAAAGTGATTGTATCTCGGAATTGACCAGAACTATACGTATTACCTGAAGAATCACAGCCTACAGCATACCCAATATCAAAATTTGGCGATCCATTTGTTTTCACAAATAATGCTGTTGAATCTAATGTAGATTGTGACTGAAGGGAATGAGTTAGGGTGCTTAGTAGAAGGACAAAAATTGAAATCTGTATTAACTTGTGTATCATTTTGATATCATTTTAAATAATTGTAATATTGCAAAAATATCAAATCTTTTGCAATACTTATGTATTTATCCTAAAATAGGTGATTATACCTATGAATTATATCGAATGTTTCGAAACTATTTTCAAGTCAAATTTAGACCAAACAATACAAAAGATACATGTATACAAATTATTCTTATCGAGAAATCTATCATAGTTGTAAAAATTTCAACGTAATTGTATCTCAATTAAAATTGCTGTGTTATTGTTTTAAAGTGGCAATGATATCTAAAGTCCACATTTGAGCTGAAAAAATTATTATAGAATATTATCTAGGAGTATCGAAATGAAAAATCTTAATGTAAAATCAATTTTAGGGATGCTTTGCTTTGTAGCAATAACTGCATTTACTATGACAAGCTGCGAAAAAGCAGTATCAACTTCTGAGGTATTAACTTCAGAATCGTTAGAATCATTAGTTTTAGGGAACACTATTTTAAACCCTTGTACGGGTGAACACGAAAATGTAGATGCTTTAATGACTGATGTTGAAGGCCTTCGTGTTCAGCGACCTGATAACGTTCGTCCAGGTAGAAAAACACCTCCACCATTTCGTTGCCTTCGTTTAACAGAAGAACAACGTAGACAAATTGGACAGTTCTTTAAAGAACAAGACGATTGCGTGAAACCAATTCGCGAAGCATATCGCCAAGTCTTACAAGACTTAAAAGTTACAATGGATCAAAAATATCGTGAAATTGAAGCATACAAATCTTCACCTGACTACGATAGAGCTGTAATGTTAGAAATGGTAAAAGCTGCCCGAGAATATCAACAAGCAGAATTGCGTTCAGCTCGTGCCAGATTCGAAGAAGCTACAAAAGCTTGTTTAGATCCACTTTTCAGAAAAATTGAAAGCATCTTAACTGATGAGCAAATGAGAATTTGGAATCAGTGGAAAATAACAGGTAAAGGTTGTTAAATTCAAATTGAGAATCTTATATTTCTAACACCGATATTCTTTAAAAGAGTATCGGTGTTTTTGTTTTGAGTTATTTTTAAGTAGTTTCGTATAGTATTTATAAATTTTGACTCTATGATTCTATGAAATATTTGGTAGTAAAATTAGTTGCGTTGTTTTTGTTTTGCAATACTTCAGTTTTTGGTCAAGAATTACCCCTTGATAGAATGTATGACTGGGGAAAAGCTGGAACGAATACTTTTATTGATAGATCGAATGCAAGAATTGTTTCCGTTACTGATTTTGGAGCAATTCCAAATGATGAACTAGACGACAGTAACGCTTTTCAAGATGCTATAAATGATGCGAAGGGTCGTTTTACAATTATTCGAATACCTATCGGTACATTCAAACTTTCTAAAGGATTATCTCTCAAAGATAGCATAATCTTTAAAGGTGTATCTGCTGAGGAATCTGTCATTGAATGTGAATTCAAAGGATCTGCGAGTACTGTGTTTTCTATTTCTGGAAATGCACCAACTTCATTTATAAGTATTCTAAATCAACCAGTAAAATTTACATCTGTTATAGTAGGTACTTTTTCTAAAATTCCGTCAGTTGGAGATTGGGCAGAAATTAGGATGGAAAATGGAACTTGGGATGTTGCACCTGCTTCGTGGGCAGTAAACTCTGTAGGTCATATATCTTCTATTAAAGCAATTCAAAATACCGAAGTAGTTTTAGAATCTCCTCTACGCTTTACTGTTGAATCTACGTTATCACCAGAAATTGGTGTATTTACTCCCATTTCAACTGTTGGTTTTGAATGTTTTTCCGTTGTCAGAAAAGATTCTGCAGTAAACGGAGCTGGGAATAATTTTGCATTTACGTATGCAATTAACTCGTGGGTTCGAGGCGTAAAAAGCATTAAATCTGTTGGTGCTCATATTTTTATAAGTAAAAGTTCAAACATTTCAATTACGAGTAATTATATTTCAGATGCTTTTGAGTTTACTGGTTCAGGTACTCGTGGTTATGGCGTTTGTTTGGCTGAACACCCCAACCTTTGTTTAATTGAAAATAATATTTTTAAAACACTACGACATTCAATGATGGTAAAACAAGGTGCCAATGGGAATGTTTTTGCTTATAATTATTCTATAGAACCAAAAAGAAGTGAACCCATTGCTGATTTTTCAGGTGATATTTCTTCTCACGGACATTATCCGTTTGCAAATTTGTTCGAAGGAAATATAGTCCAGAATATAATTATCGATCATTTTTGGGGACCTTCTGGAGCAGACAACTTATACTTTCGTAACAAAGCAGAATTGTATGGATTTATTATTACAACTGCAGATTCACTGTCGAACAAACAAAATATAATTGCTAACGATATTACGAATACAGGCTTTTTGAACGGTCAATTTCTATTGAATGGTTCTAATCATTTCCTTTGGGGAAACAGGGTTAAAGGCACTTTAAATCCTTCTAATCCTCAAGGTGTTCAACCACAATCGTTCCATTACGATAAAAAACCGTGGTTTTGGAAAAGTAACATTTCCGATTGGCAAACTATTGGGCACCCTTATCCAATTGCCAGTTCTACTAGCCCTGCAAACGATCGTTATAAAACTATTGATAAATGTCCTTGCGATTCCTTCCATACAGTTGTTACAACCGTAAAAAAAGATGAAAAGAATTATATATATACTTTTAACTCGTTAAAAATGTATTTTGGTGATATGGAAGAAATTAAAGTATATACATTAACTGGAACGTCTACAGTTACAGTTCCAACAATTCATTTTCTAGACCCAAAAGCTCTACCAAATGGAATATACATTCTAAAAAGTATTACAAAGAATGCTTTTTTTTATAATTTTTAATGAATTGTATCAATGAGAAATATTGGTCCAAAAACTACTGCAATGCTTTCAAGATTTGGAATTTTTTCGAGAGCAGACATTCAATCTATCGGTACCGTTGCAGTATACAGTACAGTAGTTTCAAGTGGTGTTCAGCGTAACAACAATTTACTTTGGGGATTGTACGGAGCTGAACACGATATTTCTTGGTTAGATATTCCAAGAAAAGTAAAACTCGCTCTTTTGGAAGAAGTCGAACTGTACATTACATCAAAATAACACTCAATACATCATTATGAAATCCTTCTTTTCCTTTCTGATACTATCAATTTTAATTCTTAGTTGTTCTGAAAACCAAGACTATATTACAGTTCAAAAAAAGACAATTGTTGAAACTGTGTTTGCTTCTGGTATTGTTAAGCCTCATAATTTGGTGGAAATACATTCTTCAGTTACTGGAATTGTAACATCTATTCATATTTCTGAAGGTGATTCTGTATCCAAAGGTTCAATTCTATTTGATCTAAAAAGTAATGGGAATGAATTTCTAGTTAATTCTGCTCAAGCTAATAGAACATTTGCAGACAATGCCTCAGCTCTAAATTCACCGCAATTAGCAACGGTACAAGTAGACATTTTGGCTGCGAGCTAACGTTTTTCCTATGATTCAAGTTTGTTTACTAAAAAGCAACAGTTATTTAAAGCAAAAGCAATATCTTCTCAAGAACTTGAAACATCTCGACTAAGTTTTCAAACATCAAAAGCACAATTTAACTCTTCGAAACTACGATTAGAATCTACAAAAAGGTCTTTGCTTCGCGATAAATCCGTTTCTAAAGCACAATATAATGTAGCGAAATCAAGTGCTGACAACTTTCGTATTTCTTCTTTAACAAGTGGATATGTTTGGTCAGTTATTCCCAAAATTGGAGCAAATATATCACCTTCGCAAACAATTGCTTTAATTGGTGCAAAAAACTCTTTCTTACTCACCTTAGATGTTGAACCTTCTGATATTGGACTAATTAAAGTAGGTCAAAAAGTTGTTTTTACAATTGATGCAGTGGGTGATTCAATTTTTCAAGGGTATGTATCTTCTATTTCTTCAAGTATTGACGACAAAACTCAAATGTATGAAATTGAAGTTGAAACTCCAAATTTATCAATAACAACTATTAAATCCTCAATAGAAGCAAATATTATTATTGCTGAAAAGAAAAATGCAAAGGTAATTCCACGTAAATATTTATATGGTACAAATATTTACATATCTAAAAATGGAGACAAACCAATCTTAACTCCAGTAAAAATTGGTTTGAAAAATTTTGAAATGGTAGAAATACTTGAAGCTTCAGTCTCAGAAGGTACTAAAATTTATCAGAAACCACTATAATGCCAATACGTCTTTTGTTTTCTATAATTCGTACGCATTTACTCTCTCGCAAAAAACAGACGTTAGTGTCGATTGCTGGAGTCGTTCTTGGAATTACTATGTACATATTTATGGTAAGTTTTATTATAGGATTAAATGATTATTTTACTGAACTTATGATGGCAGCCTCTCCTCACGTGAGGATGTATACCGACGTAAAACAAGATAGTCTTTCTATTACAGGGAGATATTTGAACGATTCTTCAAAGCAAGTTTTTGTGCATCACCAAAAACCAAAATCTGCTGATAAGTCAATCAAAAATGCTAAAAAAGTTCTGAAATATTTAGAAAAAGACAAAACTGTGATTGCAGTTTCTCCAAGAGTTTCAACACCACTATATTTTATAATTGGCTCTACTAATGTAAATGGAATACTTACTGGTATTGATACTAAAGCTGAAGAACGCTTGTTCCAAATCAATTCCAAATTAGTTGATGGAAATTTTGAATCGTTACAAAATTCTGAACCAACCGTAGCACTTGGTGTATCCTTAGCAAAGAAGTTACGAGTTAGCGTGGGAGATAAAATACTTATTTCTTTACCAAATGGAGTTGTCTCTTATGTTCAAATTGGAGCTACTGTCAAATGGGGTATGACTGCAATTGACAATACTCAAG
>JBDNFX010000380.1:0-6309 GCA_041689575.1 Kapaibacterium sp. (SeqCode) | reverse complement strand
GATGGACTACGTGTAGGTTTCACTATCCCAAATATTCCTTCTTCAAACGTTTTAGCAAGAATCGGATCTTCTTGAGTAGATATATCAGCCATCTATTTATCTGGAGTATATAACCCTTATTTAAAGGCATAATGATTTTCTCTAATATATTATCTGAAAAACTATAGATACTATAGTAAAAATAAGTTTGTCTCTCTTTATTTTCCCTAAATTTTGAATATTCATCATTATATAGGATTACAACTTTATTAACAAATTCTATATGTTCAAAATCAAATTACAAAGTAGAGCGAGTTACTTCATTCGCATAAATAATATTACCAATTTTTCCGTTATTTGCTTTTTAAATAAAATCAATTTGTTAGAATACATTACATAAATCATTGAATCATTTACAGTTATATCCCTAATTTCTTCGTCTTTTAGTTGATCAGATAACATTAATCTATATTGAATTTTTTAAGTAATATTTTCCAAGACAATAAAAATACTATTGGGGGTTTCATCATCAAAATGATAAGATTCAACTTGCAAGGCAAATAAACTATCTTTTATTTGTTTGATTTTTGGCTTAGTTATGTAGATTGAGGAATCAAGAAATATTTGTCTTTTAGTCATTGGTAATTGAGAACAAGACGCCGACATTTACTATAAATAAAAACAAACAAAGTACATAGTTCATAAAATTCAAGTTTATATTAATTTCACTATCATTTGCATTAGTTGAAGTCCAAGTTACTGAATCTTATGTAAGATACATTATCATACACAAAGTTTGCTGGAAAAGAGCCGGATAAATTGTTAGGAGAAATTTGATCTAAGGCATGAGCAATCATATCATCATAAAACATATCTGGAACACCAAAATGATTTCCAGAACCTGAACTTGATAATGAGTATGGGCGTGTCTCTGCTCCACCACCTCTACATTTAATATCTATTAGTTGAATTGTTCTATCAACATCTACCTTGTCATATTTTACATAACACCATGAACACCACGTGGGATGAGGCGTACCACCCGTGAGCGGACCTATTCATAGCAGTTGTTGCATTTGTTAGTTGAGTTGTAAACAAGAAACTAAAAAGTAAGAATAAACCAAATAAAGTCATTCGTTTTATTACTGAAAACCTTTAAAATATATAAAATTGTATGTGGCATGCACATGCTCTACAAATATAGAAGAAAAAAAATCAACTTACCAAATTTGCATACAATTAAATGAAAATAATTACTTGCTGTATAAACTGTTGGTAGGAGAAAGTAATATTTAAAAATTGGTATACGGGGAACAAAAAACAAATTACATTAACTGAACAATGAAAGTTTTACATAAAAATATTATCAAACTTGCTATACTACGTGTTATTTCTTTCTATGTGCTATTGGAAGATAATCGGTATATTTGTAATATTCTAATATTGATTTTCAACTATACTTATGCCTGATAAAAAAGAAACTCCTTTGATGAAACAATATACTGCTGTCAAGGCTAAAAACCCTGATGCTATTTTGCTTTTTAGACTTGGGGATTTTTACGAAACGTTTGGTGATGATGCTGTTGTTACGGCAAAGGTTTGTGGTATTACGCTTACGAAACGAAATAATGGATCTGCTGGAGAAATTCCGTTAGCTGGTTTCCCACATCACCAACTTGATGTATATTTGCCAAAACTTGTGCGTTCCGGGTTGCGAGTTGCTGTTTGTGAACAATTGGAAGATCCGAAACAAGCGAAAGGAATAGTGAAACGTGGGGTTGTTGAGGTAGTTACTCCCGGTGTAGCCTTATACGATAGGTTGTTGGATTCAAGAAAGAATAATTATGTCGTAGCGGTATTTTTGCCAAATGGATCTATCACGAAATCGGAATATGTCGGAATTGCGTGTGCAGATATAACAACTGGAGAATTTTATTCTTCAGAAGTAACTATTACTTCGTTATTGCCCGTTTTGGAGTCGTTGGCTCCTTCGGAAGTTGTCGTTAGCCGCCAACAAAAAACAGTAGTCGAAGAATCGATAGTTTCTTTGTCTTCAAAACCATTAATTACACGATTAGAGGATTGGTATTTTGGAATAGATTTTGGGAAAGAACAGATTGCAAAAATGTTTAAAACAAAATCGGTTAAAAGTTTTGGATTAGAACATCAGGCAAATGCAATTGTTGCAGCTGGTGCGTTGCTACAATATATAGAACAAACTCAACAACGATTTCCTTTACAATTTACTTCTATATCTTCGCTTCAGCCAGATGATCACATGATTTTGGATTCTTCGACAAGGAGGAATTTAGAAATTTTGTTTTCAATGAATTCTTCCGAACGAGATTCCTCTCTTTTTTCGGTTATCGATAAAACGATTACTCCTATGGGAGCAAGGTTATTAAAAAAGTGGGTTACACGTCCGCTTCGTTCTTTGGAAACTATTCAAAAAAGGCATCAATGCGTTTCTATTTTTGTTCAAGGGTATGACAAACGGAAATCGCTACAAGGATATTTAAAAGAAATTGGTGATATAGAACGAATTGTTACGAAAATATGCACAGGTAGAGTAACTCCGCGGGATTTCACTTCGCTTCGTTCAACACTTTCAGTACTCCCTTCTGTTCGTACGGTACTTCAAAGCGTTTCTTCTGCCTATATGGATGAAATCGTAGTAGAATTTCCAATGTTAGATTCCCTTCATCAATTACTTGCAGAGGCATTTATTGAAGAACCTGCAGCAGTTCTCGGTAACGGTGCAGTGTTTCGTTCTGGTTATTCGAACGAATTAGATATTGCAGACGAAGCGCTCCATTCAGGTAAAAATTGGATTGCAGACTACCAACATCGGCTAAGGAATGAAACTGGAATTTCTACTTTAAAAGTAGGTGTTACAAGTGTATTTGGATATTATATTGAAATATCAAATGCTCATAAGGGTAAAGCACCCGATACTTTTTTACGAAAACAAACTCTTACAAATGCAGAACGCTTTACAACGGACGAATTACAGTCTTTAGAAACAACGATTACTGATGCTGAATTTCAATATTCCACTATTTCTTCACAATTATTTGAAACAATTAGAACTCATTTTGTTGGGTTAACATTAGAATTACAAAAAACTGCCTATTTACTTTCCGTAATTGATTGTTACCAAGGGTTTGCGGAACTAGCGGAAGGTCAATCGTATGTTTTACCAACGATGACCATTGGGGAAGAATTAGAAATAGTCAATGGTAGACACCCCGTAGTAGAAACACTTCTCCCTGTTGGAGTACGATTTGTACCTAATTCAACCCGATTTGTCCCTAAAGAAGAAGAAATCCATTTGATAACTGGTCCAAATATGTCTGGTAAATCGTGTTACTTACGTCAAGTAGGGTTATGTGTTTTGCTGTCGCATATAGGGTCGTTCGTTCCAGCAGAAAGTGCCACAATAGGTGTAGTAGATAGAATATTTACTCGTGTTGGGGCTCAAGATAATGTTGCAGCAGGAGAAAGCACTTTTTTAGTAGAAATGCAAGAGGCATCGACAATTCTAGCAAATGCTACAAAAAAATCTCTCATTCTATTAGATGAAGTTGGTAGAGGCACCGCAACATTCGATGGAATATCCATTGCGTGGTCAATAGCTGAATATATCCACGAACGAATTAATGCAAAGACTCTTTTTGCTACTCATTACCACGAACTAACAGAATTACCAACACTTTGGAAACGGATGAAAAATTACAAGGTAGAAGTTCAAGAAGTTGAGTCTTCAATACTGTTTTCACACAAAGTAGTTGAAGGTACATCTGACCATTCGTTTGGTATTCATGTTGCTCAAATGGCAGGGTTACCAGAAATAGTAGTACAACGAGCCAGAGAATTACTTGTAACGTTAGAAAATTCGAAACAAGGTTCTGAACAAAACTTATTATTTGGTTCAAATATTACTAAAGTGGAATCAAGTTTACAAACAGATCAACTTTCAATATTTGAATTTAAAGACGATGAACTTCGGGAACGTTTGCGGAAAATAGATATTAACAGCGTATCTCCACTTGAATCATTCAAAATACTTCAAGAACTAATTAAAAGTGTAGGAAAGTAAACAATAGTCTACTTTATACAATGTAATATAAATGCAAAATTCCTTGCAGTTTCTTTTAACGATTTAAATCTTCCACTTGCACCACCGTGCCCAGCTTCAAAATTTATTTGGAACAACAGTGGATTACTATCGGTTTTAAGTTCTCGTAATTTAGCTACATATTTTGCAGGTTCCCAGTATTGAACTTGTGAATCGTGGTACCCTGTTACAACCAACATTGGAGGATATTCCTTTTTTTGAATATTATCGTAAGGAGAATATGAAAGCATATATTCATAAAAGGTTTGATCGTTTGGATTTCCCCATTCGTCATATTCAGAAGTTGTTAAAGGAATTGTATCGTCTAACATAGTAGTTACAACATCAACAAACGGGACTAAAGTTACTATTCCAGCAAATAAGTCTGGTCGTAAATTTGCAACAGCACCCATTAATAATCCCCCAGCAGAGCCACCCTGAGCAATTAGTTTGGTATTCGAAGTATATCTTCTTGAAATTAATTCTTCTGCACAGGCAATAAAATCAGTAAAGGTATTCATCTTGTTTAACAATTTACCGTCTTCATACCATTCCCGCCCAAAGAACTGTTCACCTCGAATATGGGCAATTGCGTATATAAACCCTCTGTCTAACAACGATAGCCGTTCAGAAGAAAAGTTAGGGTCAATTGTAATACCGTAGGATCCATATCCATAAAGAAGTAAGGGGTTAGAACCGTCGAAAATAATTCCTTTTTTATGTACAATAGTTATAGGGATTTGCATTTTATCTTTTGCATTTGCATATATTCTATATGTTTGGTAATTGTCTTTATTATACGGAATTGCAAGAGGTTCTTCCTTAAGTATCTGTAATTTTTTTGAATCGGGAGTAAATTCGTACGTAGTAAATGGAGCTCGGAGCGTTGTTATGCCAAACCGAAAAGTTTTTGCAGCGTATTCTTCATTGTTCGCTTCGTGGAAAGAATATTCTTTTTCTGGGATTTGGATATGAACTTTAACTGAAGAATTATAATATCCTATGTAAATTTGTTCTGTACCGTCGGAACGTTCTTGAAAAATGTAAAAATCTTGAAAGAATTGAACGTTTTCTAATTTAATATTTTCGTTGTGAGGAAGAATTTCAACAATGTTTTTTTCTTGTTCAGCTTTTTCAAAACTTGAAGAAAATTCCGAAGAAAGTAATTGTAACAACTTAAAATTTTTGGCTTTATAATTTGTATACACGAACAATCCATTATGCGTAAGGTAGGCATAATATTCTATCCCATCTTTTCTAGGAAAAATAATGTTGTTTTCTGAAGGATTTGAAGAATTACAAATTCTTATTTCAGTAGCTAAAGTACTTACCGAAGCTATAAAAAGAGCAGAATCAAAGCTGTTTTTATATATAGTTAGTCTAAATGTTGGGTCAGTTTCTTCGTATATTAGTTTTTTTTCAAAGGTATGAATATTTAATGACCAGACTTGATAAGCCCGTAAGGTTTGTGGGTTGGAAACATTATATAGCACTGTTTCATTGTCTGTACACCACAACACATTCCCCGTTACTTTTTGACCTGTTGGAAGAAGCACAACTTTATTTGTGTCGAGGTTTTTACTATACAAATCGTACTGTCTTCTACCAATTAAATCTAATGAATAGACAAGTTGTTTTGTATCTTTGCTAATTGTAACTTTTGATACTGAACAGAACTTTTTCCCAATTGAGAGACTTTGGATATCAACCACACATTCATCATTTTGAAGGTCAATTTTATTCGTTTTACTTCGATTAAAAACAGGATAATCCGAATCTTCTGTATAGGAATAATAGTAATAATACCCATTAAGTAAATAAGGAACAGTTTCCTTTTTTTTTACGATTCTTTCTAAGAATTCGGACTGAAGTTGTTCGATTTCATTTACTTCGGATTGTAACCACCAATTTGAATATTCTTGTTCTTTTTGAAGATATTCTAACACTTCCGAATTTTCTCTATCATTTAACCAAAAATAGTTATCAACACGAGTATGTTCATGTTTTTTGAGAAGAAATGGAATTTGTTTTGCTTTTGGTGGTACCATACGTGTATATGAAATTAGGAAACGTTCGTTAGAAAATTTATCGAGTTAGTATTGGATTCTTCAAATAATCTGTTGCTGTTTCTGCTACTATAAGTAAAGAAATTTCGTTGTCGAAAACAATACGGGAACTGTGGATGTGGAGCGTTTTTTCAACACTATTTTTCG